>JANJTH010000429.1 GCA_024711205.1 Planctomycetota bacterium
CGCGCGGCGGCGCTCGTCGCCGCGGTCCGCGAGGGCCAGGCTGACGCCGGTGGCGGCGCCGCGCCGCACGTCGTCATGTGCCTGCGCCAGGCGGGGGGCGACCCGACCATCCCGCTCGCGCCCGTGGGGCGCGCGCTCGCGGCGGCGCTCGACGCGGCCGGGCACGCGGTTCCGCTCGTCCTCGTGGCGGCCGCGCGGGGCGAGCACCCGCTCCTCGACGCCGCGACGCACGCGGGCGGCCTGCTCACCGACGGGCTCGGCGACGCGCTCCGCCTCGAGGGCCCGAGCGACCCGCGCAAGGCGCTCGACTGGGCGTACCGGATCCTCCAGGGCGCGCGGCGCCGCACGACGCAGACGGAGTACATCTCGTGCCCCGGGTGCGGGCGGACGCTGTTCGAGCTCGAGCCCGTGACGGCGGCGATCAAGGCGCGCACGAGCCACCTCAAGGGCGTGAAGATCGCCGTCATGGGGTGCATCGTGAACGGCCCGGGCGAGATGGCCGACGCCGACTTCGGCTACGTCGGCTGGAAGCCGGGCAAGGTGAACCTCTACGTCGGCCGCGAGTGCGTCGTGCGCGAGGTCGACGAGGATGCGGCGCCGGACCGCCTCGTGGACCTGATCAAGGCGCACGGTCGCTGGGTCGACGCGCCCGCGGCGACCCCCGAGGGCGCCGCCGTCTGAGGCGCCTCGCGCCGGCGAGGGCTGGCGCGCCCGGGCTCCCCGCTCCATCCTGACGAGCGCCGCGGCGGCCTCGCCCGCCGGGTCTCGGGAGGGGGACGGTATGCGCGCGTCGTGGGGTCATGGGCTCGGGGCCAGCCTGTTCGCGCTCGCGGCCGGGTGCGCGGGGACGCAGGTCCCGGGCGCGGGGGCCGTCGGCCAGGCGAACCAGGCCACGGGCCAGGCCAGCCAGACCACGGGCCAGGCCAGCCAGACCGCGAACGCGCCGGGCCAGGCCGCCGGCAGCCAGGCCAAGTCCGCCGCGAGCGGCACGCAGGCCGGCCAGACCGCGAGCCAGGGCCAGTCCGCTGCGGGCCAGGCCCAGTCCGCCGCGAACGCGCCGGGCCAGGCCGCCGGCAGCCAGGCCAAGTCCGCCGCGAGCGGCACGCAGGCCGGCCAGACCGCGAGCCAGGGCCAGTCCACCGCGGGCCAGGCCCAGTCGACGGCGGGCCAGGGTCAATCCGCCGCCGGCAACGCCCAGCAGGCTGGCGGGAAGGCGCAGCAGGCGGCCAGCGGCGGGCAGCAGGCCAGCGGCGGGCAGCAGGCCAGCGGCGGGCAGCAGGCCAGCGGCGGGCAGCAGGCCAGCGGCGGGCAGCAGGCCAGCGGCGGGCAGCAGGCCAGCGGCGGGCAGCAGGGCGGCGGGCAGCAGGCCAGCGGCGGGCAGCAGGGCGGCGGGCAGCAGGGCGGCGGGCAGCAGGGCGGCGGGCAGCAGGGCGGCGGGCAGCAGGGCGGCGGGGCGAAGCCGACCCCCACGCGCGTCGAGTAGCGCCCGTCCTCTCCGACGTCTTCCCTTGCCCTTGCCCTCCCTTCTTCCTCTTCCCCCCTCTTCTCCTCCCCCTGCTACTCCACCCGCCCCGAGTACGCCCGCCCCACGTACACCTGCTCGGGGTCCACGCCCTCGGCGAACGTCTCGCTCCGGTACCCGATCCCGCGCGTCGACGGCTGGCTCGACCAGTAGGTCAACCCGACCCGCTCCTTGCCCTTCCAGAGCCAGTTCACGAACACGGCCTGATGCCCGGAGCCGTTCGTCCGCCAGAGCTGCACGAAGTCCCCGTGGCGCGCCTCGTCGTGCGAGACCGCGCGCCCGAGCCCGAGGGACTCGAGCCCGAACTGCACGAGCCGCTTGCGCTCGCCCGCCTTCGAGTCGCCGAAGAAGCGCAGGCGCAGCTCGTGCAGGTCGTCGGGGCCGATCCCCGCGACGGGCGTCCCGCCCGAGGCGCGCAGGAGCGCGCGCACGTAGACCTCGAACGTGAGCCCGCAGCAGTAGCTCCGCCGCTCGGCGTCGCCGCGCGCGAGGCGTCGGCCCGCGTAGACGACGTCCTGCGTCGCCCCCTCCCAGCCGCCCGACCTGGGCCAGAAGTAGCCGAACGAGCCGTCCACGGGGTAGTCGGCCACGACGGCGAGGACGTGGGGGTTGAGCGGCTCGGAGGCCGTCGCGGGCGCGGGCGGCGTGGAGGGAGCGCCCTCCTGGGCGCGGGCGGCGACGGCCGCCGCGAGGGCCGCGGTGAAGGAGAGCGCGAGCGCGGGACGGAGCGGGGCTGCGACCACGGGGAGCGTCCTGGGGGGAAGTGGAGGGAGGGAGGGGAAGAAGGGAAGAGGAAGAAGGGAGGGCAAGGGCAAGGGCAAGGGAGGAAGGGCGAGGGGATTGCGAGAGCGCGGGAACGGGAACGGGAACGGGAACGGGAACGGGAAGAAGGCGGGGCCGCCGCGGCGGGTCAGCACACGGTAGTACGAGTTGCCACGTGTGACGTGCGTCGGTATGCGTGCTGGACCTGCGTCGTGCATGCGGGGGTCGAACCCGCTGCGGCGTGGCCCCTCACACCCACCGATGCCAGCGTTGCCCGGCTGGCGCGGGTCGTGCTCGCCCCCGCCGCGGCGGCGCCCATGAGGTTCGTGTTCAGGCGAGGTCGGCGCGCCAGTTGGCCTCCTGGATCCGGGCCTCGAGCTCGCGCATCGCGCGCGCGAGGTCGTCGGCCTGCGCCTCGATCGCGGCGATCGCGACCGTCGAGCGGAACCGGACCTCGGACTTGCTGTAGCGGTCCTGCGTCACGACGGCCGCCTGCGCGACCTCGCGCAGGAGCGCGTGGCGCAGCCGCGCGACGTCGCGCCGCGCGAGGGCGTCGGTCAGCGTCGAGCCGTCGTCGAGCGGCGTCGTCGAGTTCGTGCGGTTGATCCGCCGCAGCAGGTCCTCGAGCTGCGCGGCGACCTGCTCCGCCTCGGCGAGCAGGCGCGCCGGATCCTCGGGCGGCGTCTCGCCCTCCTGGACCTTCGCGCTGCGGATGATCCGCGCCTTGAGCTGCGCGTGCCGCTTCTGCAGGTCGGCGCGCAGGATCAGCGCCTCGGCCAGCTTCACGGGTCCACCTCCATGCGGCCGCAGGGTAGCCCGCCGCGCGCCTCCGCGCCCGTCGCCGCGACGGCCGGCGGCGCCGGCGGGGCCGTCGCCGCCATGACCCCGGCGCACAGCGCGAGCAGGCCCCCGAGCGCCGCCTCGCGCGAGGGGACCTCCGCGAACCACGCGACCGACACGAGCGCGTGGAGGCCGACCTCGGCGAGGCCGCCCACGGTCACGGCGGCGGCCGTCCCGTGGCGATAGGCCTGCGTGAGCAGGAGCTGGCCCGCCGTCCCGAGCGCGCCCGCGAGCAGGAGCTGACCCCACACCGCGGGCGGCCAGGGGCCCCGCGCCACGAGGTCGAGCGCCGCGAGCGGCCCGGCCCCGAGCGTGAGCGCGAGCGAGAACCACACGACGACGGTCAGCGGCGCGTCGGTGCGCGCGAGCCCGCGCAGCGCCAGGTAGGCGAGCGCCGAGAGGACGCCGGCGAGGAGGCTCAAGCCGACCCCGAGCCGCGCCAGGTCCGGCGTCCAGCCGCGCGCCGGGTCGAGGCTCGCGAGCAGCGCGCCGGCGAGCCCGACCGCGAGGGCGACCGCGACCCGCGGGCGCGGCCGCTCGCCCAGGACGGCCGGGGCGAGCACCGCGACCCACAGGGGCGACGTCTTGAGGAGCATGGCCGCGGTCGCGAGGTCGGTCCCGCCGGGCCCGAGCGCCCGGTAGTAGGCGGCGACCGCGAGCACGCCCGCCCCGCAGCGCAGCCCGAGCATGGGCCAGCCGCGCGGGCGGAGCGGGACGCCGCGCCGCCGCGCGCAGGCCGTGCACACGGCGAGCCCGAGCAGGCCGCGCGCGAGGATCGGCGCGGCGGTCCCGGTCGTGGGCGAGGTCGCCTTCACGGTCGCGGCGAGCAGCACGAAGGCGACGCTCGCCCCCGTGATCAGGGCGAGCGCCCGCCAGGGGGACGGCTCGGGCCAGGGCGCGCCGCCCGACGCGGGCGCGTGAGCCACCCGGACGCCTGCTCAGCCGCCGCCGAGGATGCGCGCGCGGCCCGGGTCGGGCG
>JANJTH010000431.1 GCA_024711205.1 Planctomycetota bacterium
CGTCGCGCCGGGGCGGGGTCACCCGTCGCGCAGCGCGGCGAGCAGGCGCGCGGCGCGCGGCCCGCGCGCCGTCGCCGTGAGGGACCGCCCGCCCGCCGGGTCGTGCGCGAGCTCCAGCTCGAGGCGGTCGGCGGGGAGCGCGTCGCCCACGCGGTCGGCCCACTCGACGAGGGCCGCCCGCTCGCCCGCCTCGAGCGGGCCGAACCCGAGCTCCGCGAAGGCGGCCGGGCCGGCGAGCCGGTAGGCGTCGACGTGCAGGACCGGGACGCGCCCCGGGTAGTCGACCGCGAGCACGAAGGTCGGGCTCGTCACGTCGTCCTCCTCGACCGCCCCGAGGGTCGCGATCGTGGCCTTGGCCAGGCTGGTCTTGCCGGCGCCGAGGTCGCCCAGGAGGGCCACGACGTCGCCGGGCGCGAGCGCGCGAGCCAGGCGGACGCCGAGCGCGCGCGTCGCCTCCTGGTCCGGGAGCCGCGCCCGCCACGAGGGCGGCGCGTCGCCGGGCCCCGCCCCCGCCGGCCCCGCGCCCGCCGCGGGGGGGCCGGCGCCGGACCCGCCGCGTGCTCGCTCCGGGCCGGCCTCGCCCTCCGCTCCGCTCACGCGTGGCCCCCTCTCCGCCGGCCGCCCCGGCGCCGGATCTCCCGCGCCCCCGCGCCGGCGCCCAATCTCCGCGGGCGGCGCGCGCGCGCAAGCGCCCCCGCGCCGCCACCTGCGGCTGGCCGTCGCCCCGGTCGGGCCTTACCTTGAGCCGCCTCGGCCGACCGGCCCGGAAGAGCCCCATGACCGACCTCGACGACGCGCAGCTCGAGCTCCTCCGCCGCCGCCACGGGCGCGCGGAGCCGAAGGAGCTGGCGCAGGCGCTCGGGCTGCCGCGCAAGCGCGTCGAGGACGCGCTCGCCGCCCTGCCGCTCCCCCCCTGGAAGGGCCGCGAGCACCCGGCGCTCGCGCTCGTGCTCGCGCTCGTGCTCCTCGCGCTCGGCGGGCTGGCCTACGGCAACAACGACGCCGCGCCCATGCACTTCGACGACGTGCACGCGATCCAGAACAACGACGCGATCCGGACGCTCCACCGCCGCTACACCGAGACGACGCGCGCGACGGACTCGCCGCTGCACCGGTTCCAGAGCTTCCGGGCGGCGCTCGCGCCCACGGCCGAGGCGATCTACGACTTCAACCTCTACCGCATGGTCACCTACTGGAGCTTCGCGCTCACCTACTTCGACCACCCGCTCGACGAGGCGCGGAGGGCCGGGCCCGAGGCGCACGCCGCCGCGCTCGCGGGGTGGCACCGCGCGAACGACCGGATCCACCTGCTCAACGGGCTGCTCGCGTTCTGGGTCGCCTGGCTGACGCTCACCGCCCCGGCCTTCCGCCGCGCGCTGCGCGCCACCCCCTGGCCGCTCCTCGTCTCGTTCGTGGCGGCGCTCGTGTTCGTGCTCCACCCCATGCAGGTCCAGGCCGTCACCTACCTGACGCAGCGCACCGAGTCGCTGTGCGCGACCTTCTACCTGCTCTCGCTCGGGCTCTACGCGACGGCCCGCCGGCGCGGCCTCGGCCCGGTCCGCGGCGAGGCCCCCTGGCTCTCGCCCCTCGTGTGCGGCGCGGCGGGCGCGGTCGTCGTGCTCGCGGCCGTCGTCGCGGCGAAGTCCGACCTGCTCGACCTGCCCGCGTTCGTGCGGCTCGCCGGGCTCAGCGCCGTCGCCTGCGTCGCCGGCCTCGTCGCGCTCGTGAAGACGGGCAAGGACGAGCCGGTGCACGCGGCCTGCACGTTCGGGTCGTTCCTCGCCTTCGCGCTCGCGCTCCAGACGAAGGAGATCGCGGCCACGATCCCGCTCGCGATCTTCGCCTGGGACCTCCTGTTCGTCCCGTCCGACGAGCTCTCGCCCGCGCCCACGCGCGCGCCGGGCGGCCCGCTCGGGCGGGCCTGGCTCGGCCGGGCGCTCGGGGCCCACGGCGCGCTCCGTATGCGCTACCTCGGCCCGTGGGGCGCGATCGTCGCGGGCGTGGCCGTGCTCGCGGTCGTGTTCGGCGGGGCGAACATCGCGAGCCAGCTCCTGTCCGAGGGGGTCGAGGAGGGCGGCGCCGTCGCCGGGCGCGAGCTCTCGGCCGGCGGCTACTTCCTCACGCAGGCGAACGTGCTCCACACCTACGTGCGGCTCACGGTCCTCCCCACGCGCCTGCACCTCGACCACGACTACCCGATCGCGGGCGGGCTCGGCGCCGGGGCGACCTGGCTCGCGCTCCTCTCGCTGCTCGCGGTCGCGGGCGCGGTCGCGCTCGCGCTCGTCCACGGGCACCGCGCGCGCGTCGCCGCGTTCGCGCTGCTCATGGGGCTGGCCGTGCTCGCGCCGACGTCGAGCGTGATCGTCCTGCCCGACGTGATCTACGAGCACCGCTTCTACCTGCCCATGTTCGGCGCCGCGCTCGTCGCCGCCGTCGCGCTCGAGCGCGCGCTCCGCCTGCGCCTCGGCGAGCGCGCCTGGCCGGCGCTCGCGGGCGCGGCGCTCCTGCTCGCGCTCCCGCTCGTCGCGGGCACGCGCGCCCGCAACGCCGTGTGGAGCAGCGAGCTCGCGCTCTGGCGCGACGTGACCGAGAAGTCGCCCGGCAAGCCGCGGGCCTGGACGAACCTCGGGCTCGCCTACCAGAACAGCGAGCCCTTCGCGATCCAGTGGGGCGACCGGCGGCTCGAGGGCCTGCCCGTCGAGCTGCCCGACGGGGGGACGCTCGTCCACTCGACCGTGGCCATGGGGCAGCCGCCCCTGTACATCCCGCCCAGGCAGCGCTTCTCGGCCGCGGCGCGCGAGGGGGGGCTCGACCTGGCGATCGCGGCCTACGACCGGGCGCTCGCGATGGACCCGGACTACGACAAGGCGCTCAACAACGCGGCGCTCTGCCACGTCTCGCGGGCGCTCGTCGCGCGCCGGCAGGCCGAGGCGCTCGAGCAGCTCGCCTTCGTCGCCCGGGGCCAGGGGCAGGACGCCCTGGCCGCCACGTGCGAGGCGCAGCTCCGGGAGCAGGTGGCCCAGGCCGCGGCGTCGAACGCCGAGGCGGCGCGGCTGCTCGAGCACGTGATCGCCCGCGGCCCGGACCAGCCGATCGCGCTCAGCAACCTGGCGAACCTGTACATCGGGGCGCTCAACGACCACGAGCTCGACACGAAGGGCACGTGGACGCACCTCGAGCGGGGCGTGGACCGGCTGCGCCGCGCGCTCGAGCTCGGGGCGCCGGCGCCGGGGCAGGCCACGCTGGCCGACGCGCTTACCCTCCTCGGCGCGCTGCGCTACGAGGCGGCGCGCAGGGCCGGCGGGCCGCCGCCGCTCGAGGCCGCGCGCGCGGCCTGGGAGGAGGCCGCGCGCACCTGCGAGCGCTACCTGGGCGGCGTCGACAAGCAGTTCCAGGAGCGCGTCCGCGGCCGGTTCGAGCAGCTCCAGCGCTACCTCTCGGGCGCCGAGTCGCCGCCCGCGGACTCGCGCAAGGTGCTCGAGCCGCCGGGCAAGCAGGCCCCGCGCGCCCCCCGGCGGCCCTGAGCGACGCGGGGCGGCCCGGGCGCGCGGCCCTGCCGGGGCGCGCAGCGGATCACCCGGGGGCCTCCGCCACGGGCGGGCCGAGGCGGCGCGTCCCCGGGGCCGGCGGCACGAACAGGTCGTCCCAGGTCGCGTCGACCTGCCGCACGGCGGCGTCGGGCGGGACGACGCCCAGGCGGCCGTCGGGGCGGCGCACGAGCAGCGCGAGCTCGTCGAGCTTGCCGAGCGCGTCGGGCGTGTCGAAGGCGACGCGCGCGCGGTAGCGGTCCCACACGAGCGCCTCGGCCCGCGCGCCGAGCTCGGCCGGCGTGAGCCCGCCCGGGGGCGCGGCCGCGAGGAGCGCGTAGGCGAGCACGACCTCCTTCGTGTCCTCGTCGGCCGCGAGCCCCCCGAGCCGCGCGATCACCGCCGCGTTCGAGGCCATGGTGATCGCGTAGAGGTGCTCGGCGAGGGCGGTGATGTAGCTGGCCCGGATCTTCGTGTAGTCGAGGAGCGTCTTCCCGCCGTAGACCCCGCCCACGAGCACGAGCAGCGGCAGGGCGAGCGCCTGGAACGGGAGCGCCACGACCTTGGCGAGCGCCGGCGCGTGGGCCCAGGCGGCCTTGAGGAGCTTCCAGGCCGAGACGACCGCGGCCCCGCCCGAGCCCGACAGCTTGAGCTTGTCGAACAGCTTCATCTTGACGCGGACCGTCGGCAGGAGCAGCTCGAGGTCGCGCACGGGCACGTCCTTGAACAGGCGCAGGAGGACGTGCGGGTCGCTCCGCGTGCGCACGACGAGGGCGACGCGGCGGTGCGTCTCGACCTCGCGCTCCTCGAGCCGGAACAGGCGGCGGACCGGGCGGATCGAGATCGCCTTCGTCCCGCGCCCGCGCGTCCAGACGGCCAGGAGCTCGATCGCGTCGGGGTC
The DNA here is from genome assembly GCA_024711205.1 of Planctomycetota bacterium. Classification (GTDB taxonomy): domain Bacteria; phylum Planctomycetota; class J058; order J058; family J058; genus JANJTH01. The sequence continues at coordinate 4,429 of JANJTH010000431.1, forward strand.
CGGGTCGATCGAGAGCCGGGCGAGGACCTCGCGGTCGTCGGCGGTCAGGAGCGCCTCGGGGGGCACGCGCTGGAAGTTCGCCCGCTCGAGCAGGCGCTCGAGCGGCTCGAGGAGCCGGGGCAGCGGCTCGGGGCGGGGGGGCGAGGGCGTGGGGATCGTCTCGCGGTCGGGGTCGAACGGGGCGTAGAGCGCCTCGACGAGGCGCTGGGTGGTCGACGCGAAGTGGTGCTCGAGGTCCTCGACGAGCCGCACGAGGGTCCAGAAGGCGGGGCGGTCCTCGTCCCGGAGGAGCGGCGCGAGCTCCTGGGCCAGGTGGCCCGTCCGGCAGGGGAGGAACCGAGGCACGCGACCTCCGGCGGGGGGCCGGGGCGCCCCGTTGCGCGCCGCGCCGGCGCGGCATTGGACCACGGGGCCGGGCGCCGGGGCCGGGGTGACGCGCCGGCGTGAACTCGGACAGGTTGAGCGACGTGCGGCGCCGCGATAGGCTCAGGGGGATCGACGTCAGCGACCTGGACCGGAGCACCCTGCGGGGGCTCATGGGGAGCGAGGCGACGCGTGTGAAGATCCTGCGGCTCGCCGGCTGCCGCGCCCTCCTCTGGGCGCGTGAACGGGGGTCCGGCGCCTCCTACGAGGTCTCCAAGGGCGTCGATCGGCCGCTCCAGGCGCGCTGCGCGAGCGCGCCGCGGTGCCCGGGCGACGCCGAGCGCGACCCGGCCTGGGTCGACCCGGCCGAGGAGGCGCCGGCCGGGTGCCCCTACGCGTTCCACGACCGGGGCGAGTGCCTCGAGCACCGCAACCGGCAGGCCCTCGAGGCGGCGCTGTTCACGCCCTCGGAGGCCCGGCGCACGCGCGGGCTGCTCGAGGCGCTCGGCTACGAGGTCGAGGAGGAGGCGGTCGAGCCGGCGCTCGACGACCGGATCCTCGCGGCGCACCGGGCCCCGACGCCGGGCCGGCAGGTGCGGGTGCTCGGTGGGCCCGGCGGCGCCGCGCTCGTGCTCGTGCGGAGCGGGCGACGCTCGCGGAGCGCGGCCCGCGGGCGGGTCGGAGGGCGTTCTTGACCCAGGCGACCCGGCCGGCGCGGCGGCGGGCCGCGCGGGCGGCGCTGCTCCCGGCCCTGGCGCTCGCCGCGGCGGCCGCGGGCGGCTGCCGGGCGCCCCAGGTGGTGACGCCGCCACCTCCCCTCGACGAGCGCGCGTTCGCGGGGGTCGAGGGCCCGCTCTCCGAGCTGGCGGCGCTCGCCGAGCGGGCGCGGCCGTCGCTCGTGCGGGTCCGCGCGGAGACCGCGCTCTTCAAGTCGCCCGGGCGCTACCTGCGGGGGCTCGCCGACGGCTTCCTCGGGGTCCTCACGCCCCACCCCTACTGGGAGTGGCCGTACCGCCTGATCGCCTTCCCGCTCTACCTGATCTTCGGCGCGTTCGACCTCGGCTCGGGGAGCGGGTCCGGCGCGTTCGTCGCGGACGACCTCGTCGTGACGAACGCGCACGTGATCGACAACGCGGCGCGGATCTCCTGCGAGCTGACCGACGGGCGGCGCGCGGCGGCCGTCGTCGTCGCGGCCGACGAGGCGCGCGACCTCGCGCTCCTGCGCGTCGTCGACCTCGAGGGCGAGCGTCCGCCGGCGCTGCCGCTCCGCCGGGCTCGGACGCGGCCGGGCGAGGTCGTGCTCGCCATGGGCTTCCCCGCGCGGGACTCGCTCGCGGGCCCCCTCGGGCGCGCGGCGGAGCTCGAGGCCCGGCCGAACCCGACCCTCTCGGTGGGGCTCGTCGCGGCGACCGAGGTCGAGCTCGGCAACGCGGTCACGCGCTACCTGCAGACGGACGCGGCCCTCAACCCCGGCAGCAGCGGCGGCCCGCTCGTCGGCCTCGACGGCACGCTCGTCGGCGTGGCGACGATGATCAGCGTCGGCAAGGAGAACGAGGGCTACGCCGTGCCCGCCGAGGCGGTGCTCGAGGCGTTCCGCGCGCACCTGCCGGCGCCGTCGGTCGACGGGGCCGAGGGTGAAGGCGCGCAGGGGGGCGACGGCGGGGACGGGGCGCGGTCGGAGGGCGACCCGGCGGGTGAGGACGGGCGGGGGCCGGAGGGGGCCCCGGAGGACGAGGACGGTTCGGAGCAGAGCTCGGGCGGCACGGACGACCAATGACGACGCACGGTCGAAGGGTGGAGAGCGCAGCGTGAAGCGGGGACGAGAGCCGTCGAAGGGCAAGGGCAAGGGGAGCGCGGGCTCCGCGGCCGAGAAGAAGGGGGCCAAGGCCGAGAAGAAGGGAGCCAAGGCCGAGAAGAAGGCGGCCAAGGCCGAGAAGAGGGCGGCCAAGGCCGAGAAGAAGGCGGCCAAGGTCGCGGCTCCGGCCAAGCAGGAGAAGCCCGCCAAGGCGCCTCCCCCCAGGCCCGCCACGGCGAAGGCCGTCGCCGGAAGGTCCGTCGCGGAGAAGGCCGGGGCGGGGAAGCCCACAGCCGTGAAGGGGGCGCCCGCGAAGTCGGTCGCATCGAAGCTCGCCGCGGCGAAGGGGGCGTCTCCGAAGGCGGCGCCAGGGAAGGCCGCGAAGGCGGCAGCCCCGGTGAGCAAGCCAGCGGCGGGCGCGAAGCCAGCGGCGGGCGCGAAGCCAGCGGCGGGCGCGAAGCCAGCGGCGGGCGCGAAGCCAGCGGCGGGCGCGAAGCCAGCGGCGGGCGCGAAGCCAGCGGCGGGGGCGAAGCCAGCGGCGGGCGCGACGCCAGCGGCGGGAGG
>JANJTH010000455.1 GCA_024711205.1 Planctomycetota bacterium
GGCGCGCCGCCCCGGCGCCCCGTCGGGCGCCCGCGGGCGGGGCTGGGTCTCGGGGGGCGGGGCGCATGCGGGCAGGAGCCTAAGCCGGTCGCGCCGGGGCCGCAACCGGGCGGGTCGGGCCCAGGCCCGGCCCTCCCGCGCCGCTCAGGCCGTCGGGCCCGGGCACGCGCAGGGCGTCGCGCGGCAGCGCGGGCAGCCGTGGGCGTACTTCGCCGCGGCCTCGGCCAGGTCGACCCCCATGATCGAGGCGAGCGAGGCGAGCCAGGCGAAGCAGTCGCCGAACTCCTCGCGGAGGTTCGCACCCTCGCGCCGGCGCACGGCCCGGCTCAGCTCGCCCACCTCCTCGACGAACCACGCGAACGTGCCGAGCGCGCCGCGCGCCGCGTCGCGCTCGAGGTAGATCGCCTCGATCCGCCGCTGGAACTCGCGCACGCCGAGCGCGCCGTGCGGGTCGTCCTGCTCCGTCGTCACGTGGACCTCCGGGGCGCGGATTCTACGGCCGGGGCCCGGGCGCGCCCGCGAGCCGCCACACGCGCGCCGTCCGGCGCGCGACCCCCTCGAGGTCCAGGGCGACGGGGACCTCGAGCGCGGCCAGCGGGACCAGGTCGTCGCCCGCCGGCGCGAAGGCCCGCCCGCCGTCGCCGAGGAGCACGCGCCGCCCCGCCGCGGCCTCGGCGCGCAGCCAGGCCCCGATCCGCGCCGCGGGCCCGCGCTCGTAGCAGGCGTCCGCGGCGAGCACGACGTCGAAGCCGCCCGGCGCCCCCGGCGGCCCGAGCGGCCGGCCCACGAGGTCCTCGCCCGTGACCTCGAGCGCGAGCCCGTTGCGGCGCGCGTTCTCGAGCGCCATGGCCCGCGCGAGCGCGTCGAGGTCGCAGGCGACGACCGCGGCCGCGCCCGCGCGCGCCGCCGCCAGCCCGGCGACCCCGCCGCCCGCGGCGAAGTCGAGCACCCGCGCGCCGCGCACGAGCGCGGGGTCGTCGAGCACGACGCGGGCGAGCGCCTGCCCGCCCGCCCAGGCGAACGCCCAGAAGGGCGCCTCGAGCCGCGCGCCGGCCGCGGCCTCCGCCGCCTCCCACACGGGGACGAGCGCGGGCGCGAGCAGGAGCTCGAGCTCGGGGACGAGCGTCGGGCGCTCGGGCACGAGCAGGCCCGCGGCCGCGAGCGCCGCGAGCACCCGCGCGCCGTCGTCGGCGTCCTCGCGCGCGCGTATGGGGGCCGCATGCATGGGCGGACCACTGTAGCCCCGCCTCGCCCGGCGCCGCCGCTCAGGACGGCCCGAGCGGCGTGACCTCGAGCCGGACGCCCGCGGCGCGGAGGCGGCGCACGAGCACGTCGCCGAACGCGGTCGCGGGCGTGAGCAGCCCGCCCCGCGCGGGACCGCCGGGCAGCGCGTCGCGCTCGCAGGCGAGCGCGAGGGCGGCCTCGCAGAGGAACGTCACGGTCGCGCGGTTCCCCGGGTCGCCCTGGCCCGAGACCTCCGCGAGCGCGCGCCGGCCGTCGGCTGCGACGCCGACGTAGCGCGAGGCGAACCACCCGCGGTCCATGGTCTCCTCGGACGGGCCCTCGCCGGGGCGCGGCCCGAGCCGCCGCGCGAGCGCGCGGGCGGGCGCGAGGCGGAGGAGCGGGTCGGCGAGCGCCATGCTGGCGGCGACCGCCCAGGCCGCGGGCGCGCGCGCGAGCGCGAGCGCCTCCTCGTAGGCGAAGTCGGGGCCGTAGGGCGCCCCGGCCTGGGCCCACAGGGCCGCGCTGCGGCGCACGACGCGCGTGTTCACCGGCGCCATGACGAAGGGCGCGAGCCACGTCCGCAGGTCGGGGTCCCACGTCACGCCGCGCCGGTCGCGGCTGCCAGCGCCGCGCGCGGGCGCGGTCCCGGGCGGGTTCAGGAGGAACGGGTCGCGCAGGCGCGCGACCTCGCGGTCCTCGCTGAGCGCGAGCGCGCTCGCGAGCGTGCCGCCGTTGAGCCCGCCGCGTCCGGCGCGGAAGGCCCCGCGCACGCGGCGCGTCGCGAGGCCCAGCCCGCGGAAGTGCTCGACGAGGAGCCACGTCCCCAGGTCGGACGGCACGGAGTCGAACCCGCACAGGGGAACGACCCGCGTGCCGTCGGCCGCGGCCTGCGCGTGATGGCGGTCGATCAGGTCGCGCACCCAGGGCGTCTCGCCCGTGATGTCCACGTAGTCGGCGCGGCGGGCGACGCACGCGGCCACGAGGGCGGAGCCGTGGCGGGCGTAGGGGCCGGCCGTCGTGAGCACGACCCGCGCGCGCGCGGCGAGGTCGTCCAGCGCGCGCGCGTCGTGGGCGTCCGCGACGAGGACGTCGGGGGGGAGCGGGCCGGCAGGGGCGGAGCCGGCGGGGGGCACGAGCGCCGCGCAGGCTCCGCGCACGGCCGCGAGGCGGGCCGCGTCGCGCCCGGCGACCGCCCAGCGGAGGCCCGGCGGACCGCGGCGCGCGACGTACGCCGCCGCCTGCCGGCCCGTGAAGCCGGTCGCGCCGTAGACGACGAGGTCGAGGTCGCGGGGGGGCGTCATGGCACGGGGGGCAGGGTACCCGGACGGAGGCGCGGGGTGGAGGCGAGGCGGAAGGGAGAGGAGGAGGCGGAGGGGGGAGGGGAAGAAGAAGAGGGAGGGCAAGGGTAGGGGCAAGGGCAAGGGAAGTAGGAGGAGACAGGAGGGGGTCGCGCGAGCCGCGGGAGCGAGGGGAGCGAGGGGAGCTTCGCTGGGCGCCGGGCGTGCGAGACTCGTCCGGGTGACCGCGCCGCCGCTCGCCTACCGCCTGATCCGCGGCCTGTTCCGGATCGTCGTCGCCGTGTTCTTCCGGCGCGTCGAGGTGCTCGGCCTCGAGCATGTGCCGCGCGACCGCGGGGGACTGCTCGTCTCGTGGCACCCCAACGGCATGGTCGACCCGGGGCTGATCCTCACGAGCTTCCCCGGGCAGGTCGTGTTCGGCGCCCGCCACGGGCTGTTCCGCTGGCCGCTCCTCGGGCTGCTCCTCCGACGGGTCGGGACCGTCCCGATCTACCGCGCCGTCGACGACGGGCGAGGCGACCTCGAGGCGCGGCGCCAGGCCAACCAGCGCAGCCTCGAGGCGCTCGCCGGGCGGATCGCGGCCGGGCGGTTCTCGGCGCTCTTCCCCGAGGGCGTGAGCCACGACGACTCGCGCCCGGTCGAGATGAAGTCCGGCGCCGCGCGCCTCTACTACCAGGCCCGCGCGCAGACGCCGGCCGACGCGCCCCCGCCCGCGATCGTGCCCGTCGGGCTCCACTACGACGCGAAGGACGCGTTCCGGAGCAGCGCGCTCGTCGCGTTCCACCCGCCGCTGACCCTGCCGCCTGCGCTCGACGCGGCGCCCGCGCCCGGCGAGGACGAGGCCGCCGCCCGCGAGCGGGCGCGCCTGCTCACGGCCGAGCTCGAGCGCGTGCTCCACGACGTCGTGCTCGCGACCGAGGACTGGCCCGTGCACCGGCTCCTCCACCGGGCGCGCGCGCTCCTGCGCGCCGAGCGGGCGCGGCGGGCCGGGGCCGCGCCGGACCCGGCCGGGATCGTCGAGCAGACGGTCGGGTTCGCGCGCGTGCGCGCGGGCTACCTGCGCCGGCGCGAGACCGACCCCGGGGCCGTGGAGGCGCTCCGGGCCCGCGTCGAGGCCTACGACCGCGCGCTCCGCGCGCTCGGGCTCGAGGACGTGGAGCTCGACCGCGACCCGCGCCTGCTCTCGCCCTGGCTCGGCGCGATCGTCGCGCTCCAGGCCGCGCTCGTGTTCCTCCTCCTCCCGCCGGTGCTCGTCGTCGGCTTCGTGGTGAACCTCCCCACCTACCTGGCGCTCGACCTCCTCACGCGCGCGACCGCGAAGCTCCGCAAGGACGCGGCCTCGATCAAGATGCTCGTCGGCGCGCTCGCCTACCCGGCCACGTGGCTCGCGGCCGGGCTCCTCGCCGCCTGGGGCCACGGACGCCTCCACGCGGCCTTCCCGAGCGTCCCCGACCACGCGGTCCTCGCGGGCGTGTTCACGGCGCTCACGGGCGCGCTCGGCGGCGCCGTCGCCGTCCGCTACCAGCGCGTCGCGGGCGAGACCTGGCGGGCCCTCCGCGTCCGCCTCACGCGCCGCGCGCGGGCCGAGGCCGTGGGCCGGCTGCGCGCCGAGCGCGCCGCGCTGTGCGACCACCTCGTCGCGCTCGGCGACGGGGTGGACCTCCCGGGCGCGCTCGCCCCGGACGGGACGGTGCGCCCGGCGTAGCGCCGCCGGGCCGTGCCGGCCCCCCGCCCCCCGCGCTACGCTGTCGGCATGGCGGCCCCAGGCAGCGCGATCGGCCCCGAGCTCGCCCGCCGCTACGAGGTCCAGGGCGAGCTCGGGCGGGGCGGGATCGGCGTGGTCCTCCGGGCGCGGCCGCGCGGCGGCGGGCCCGAGGTCGCGCTCAAGCTGCTCCTCGTGCGGCCGGACGGGACGCGCCTCGCGCGCTTCCGCCGCGAGGGTGAGGTGACCGCCAAGCTCGTGCATCCGGGGATCGTGCGGATCCACGACGCCGGGGACGCGGACGGGCTGCCGTACCTCGCCTACGAGCTCGTGGAGGGCGCGCGCCCCCTCGACCAGGCGGCGGCGGACCTGCCCGTCGCCGCGCAGGTCGCGCTCGTGCGCGACGCGGCCCGCGCGCTCGGGTTCGCGCACGCGCGCGGCGTCGTCCATCGCGACGTGAAGCCCGAGAACCTGCTCGTGGACGCGGACGGGCGCGCGCGCGTCGCCGACTTCGGGCTCGCCATGGCCGAGGACCAGGAGCGCCTGACCGTCTCGGGGGCCGCGCTCGGGACGCCCGCCTTCATGGCGCCGGAGCAGGTCCGGGGCGACCGGGCCGCGATCGGCCCGCCGGCGGACGTGTGGGCGCTCGGCGCCGTGCTCTACCGCGTCCTCGCCGGGACCGAGCCCTTCGCCGGCTGCTCGTCCGTGCAGGAGCTCGTGGGCGCGATCCTCACGGCCGACCCCCCGCCGCTGCGGTCGCTCGCGCCCGGGGCGCCGCGCGCGCTCGAGGCCGTGGTCCGCAAGGCCATGGCCAAGGACCCCGCCGATCGCTACCCCGACGCCGAGGCGCTCGCGCGCGACCTCGAGCGCTTCCTCGCCGGCGAGCGCGTGGAGGCCGCCGCGCGGGGGCGGGCGTGGCCCGCCGCGCTCGCCGCCGGCCTCCTCCTCGCGGCGACCCTGGGCGGCGCGATCGCCCTCCGCGCGCGCCAGGCCGCCGCGCC
>JANJTH010000471.1 GCA_024711205.1 Planctomycetota bacterium
CGCGCGGCGGCCCGCCGTCGCCGGCGCCCGCGCGGGTCGACGCGACCGCGTCGCCTGCCGGGTCCCGCTCCCCGCCCGGGGTCGCGGGCAGGCGGGGCGGCGGCGCGGCCTCGTCGCCGAGCAGGAGCGCGCCGAGCCCGACGAGGCCCAGGGCCGCGACGGCGGCCGCGGCGGCGATCGGCTTGTGCTGGGCTGCCACGCCTCGAACATAGCACCGCAGCGCCCGCGGGCCCGGCCTGCGCGTGTGGACAGCCGCCGGCGGAGCCCCTACGATCGCTCCCCATGAGCGGCGGCTTCCTGCGCGGCGCGGGGCAGGGACGGGCGTCGAGGTTCGCCCGGCCGACGCCTCATGCCCTCGCCTTCCTGGCCGCCGCCGCCGCGCTCACGGGCTGCCCCTCGTGGAGCCGCAAGGCGCCGCGGCCCGCGGACGCCTCGTCCTCCGGGCCCGCCGCGGCCACGCCCGCCCCGGCACCGGGGGCCCCGGCGGTCCGCCCGACCCAGGTCGGCGCGCCCGGGGGCGCCGCGGCCCCGTCGCGCGGCGCGCCCGCCAACGAGGCCGGCGCGGACCGCCGGGACCTGCCGTCGATCGAGGCCGGGGTGGCGGCGCTGCAGGTGCTCGTGGCGGCGGCCCTGGGCCCCGGCGAGCGCGCCGACGCGCTGCGCCGGCTCGAGCAGCTCGAGACGGCCGCGTTCGAGCTCCTCGAGGGCGCCGGCGGCTCGGGCGAGCCGGAGGCCGAACCGGACGCGGGGCGCGAGGAGCGCGCGGTCGAGGCGGCGCTCGAGGCGCTCGCCACGCTCCGCGACGACCTCGTGCGCGGGGGAGACGGAGGGCGGCCCCCGGGGCCGCGCTGAAGGAGGGCGAGCGCGCGACATGGCGAAGGCATACGTCAAGGTGTGGGTCCAGCCGGGCATGGAGCGGACGGTCCAGCAGGAGCTGCTGAGCTTCGACCAGTTCATGACGGCGGACGTGACCGCGGGCGAGCAGGACCTCCTGTGCCTCGTCGAGGCGGCGAGCTACGAGGACCTCCTGCGGACCGTCGTGCAGCACCTCCGCGCCGTGAAGGGCGTGACGCGCACCGTCACGAACCTGATCCTCGAGCTCGACGGCTGACCGCCTCGCCGCCCGCCCGAGCGCCCGGGGCACCATGAGCGCGACCTTCTTCGTCAAGGCGCGCCGCCTGCGGGCGGGCGTGCGCCGCCACCCCTGGATCTACGGCGACTCGATCGAGCGCCACGAGGGCCGCTACGAGAACGGCGACGCCGTGGTCGTGCGCGGGCCCGACGGCCGCTTCGTCGCCCACGCGTTCGTGAACGACCGCTCGCGGCTGTTCCTCCGCCTCGTCAGCTTCGAGCGCGGGCGCGTCCCCGACGAGGCGCTCCTCCGCGCGCGCGTGCGCGACGCGGTCGCGCTCCGCCACGACGTGCTCCGCCTGCCCGCGCGCGCCGACGCCTACCGCCTGATCCACAGCGAGGGCGACGGCCTGCCGGGGCTCGTCGTCGACCGCTACGGGCCCGTGCTCGTGCTCACCTGCAGCGCGCTCGGGACCTACCAGCGGCTCGACGCCATCGTCGACGAGCTGTGGACCCTGCTCGCCCCGGCCGCGATCGTCGAGCACGGCGTCTCCGAGGGCCTGCGCGGGGTCGAGGGGCTCCCGCCCGGGCGCGGTGTGCTGCGCGGCGCGCTGCCCGCGGACGACCCGGTCGTCACGGTCGACGGCGTCGCGCTCGCGGCGCCCGTGCGCGACGGCCAGAAGACCGGGCTGTTCGTCGACCAGCGCGAGAACGTCCGCCGCGTGGCCGAGCTCGCGGCCGGCCGGCGCGTGCTCGACGCGTGCTGCTACGTGGGCGCGTTCTCGATCGCGGCCGCGCGCGCCGGGGCCGCGTCGGTGCGCGCCTTCGACGCGAGCGCCGACGCGATCGCCCGCGCGCGCGAGAACGCGGCGCGAAACGGCGTCGCGGACCGGATCGACCTCGCGCGCGCGTCGCTCTACCCGGAGCTCCACGCGCTCGCGGCCAAGGGCGCGCGGTTCGACCTCATCGTGCTCGACCCGCCCAAGCTCGCGCCGTCCGCGCGCGACCTGCCGCGCGCCCGCAAGGGCTACTTCGACGCGAACGCGCTCGCGCTGCGCCTGCTCGCCCCCGGCGGGCTCCTGCTCACCTGCTCGTGCTCGCACCACGTGAGCGAGGAGGCGCTCGAGGAGGTCGTGCGCGAGGCCGCCGCGCGCGCGGGCGTGAGCCTGCGCGTGCTCGAGCGCCGCGGGGCCGGCCCCGACCACCCGACCGACGTGTGCTGCCCCGAGGGCCGTTACCTGAAGGCGCTCCTCCTCCAGCGCCGCGGCGGCGACGCCGAGGCCCCCGACGCGCCGGACGCCGGCGGCGCGGACGCGCCCGACGCCACGCGCGAGGCCGAGGAGGCCCCCGACATGGACCTCGCCGGGGCGGTCGGCGAGGGTGACCACCTCGCCGGCGACCCGATCGACGGGCACGACGAACCGGGCGACGCGGGCCCCGGGGAGGGCGCGTGACGGCCGCGGACCCGGCCGCGCCCGCCGGAGGCATCCCCCGCGGTCGTCCCTCGGCCGCGACCGCCCCGAGACCGCCCCGCGCGGCGGCGCACGCGGCCGCGG
>JANJTH010000509.1 GCA_024711205.1 Planctomycetota bacterium
GCGGGGAGGCCCGGACCGCCGGGGCGGGCCCGGCGGGCCGCCCGGTCGTGGGCCGGGCCGCGCGGCGCGTGTCGGGGTGCTCGCCCGTCCCGGTGACCGACGGGTCGCCGTCAGACAGGTCGTCGAGGTCGATGATCCGCCCGCGGCAGCGCACCGCCGCGTGCGTGAGCGCGTTGCGGAGCTGACGCACGTTGCCGGGCCAGTCCGACGCGCACAGCCGCTCGAGCGCCGCGACCGACAGGCCGTCGACCTTGCGCCCGACCTCGCGCGCGATGTCGCCCAGGAGCCGGCTCGCGATCAAGGGCAGGTCCTCGCGCCGCTCGCGGAGCGGCGGGATCGTCACGGTCGCGACGTTGAGCCGGTAGTAGAGGTCCTCGCGGAACTGGCCCGCCTCGACGAGCGCCTCGAGGTCGCGGTGCGTGGCCGCGACGACGCGGGCCCGGAAGTCGCGGGGCTGCGTGTCGCCGAGCCGCTCGAATTGCCGCTCCTGGAGCACGCGCAGGAGCTTGACCTGCGTCTCGAGCGGGATCTCGCCCACCTCGTCGAGGAAGAACGTCCCCTCGCCCGCGAGCTCGAGCTTGCCCGGCTTGTCGCGGTCGGCGCCCGTGAAGGCGCCCTTGCGGTGCCCGAAGATCTCGGCCTCGACGAGCGGGCGGGGGAGCGCGGCGCAGTGGACGGCGACGAAGGGCGCCCCGCGGTTCGCGCCGTAGTCGTGGAGCACGCGCGCCGCGAGCTCCTTGCCAGTGCCCGACTCGCCGAGGAGCAGCACGGTCGCGCGCGAGGCGGCGAGCAGCCCGAGCTTCTTGAACACCTCGCGCATGGCGGGCGAGCTGCCCACGAGCTCCGCCGCGCGGTCGGCCTCGGGGACCTGCGGGACGGCGATCGCCTGCGCGGGCGTGAGCCGCAGCGCGTCCTCGAGCCGCCCCAGCAGGCGCTCGGGGTCGATCGGCTTCGGGATGCAGTCGAAGGCCCCGTCGCGCATGGCGACGATCGTGGCCTCCATGCCGTCGTCGCCCGTGAGGATCAGCACGGGCGCGCGCCCGTGGCGGCGCCGGAGCTCGGGGATCAGGGCCGAGCCGGCCCCGTCGGGGAGGACCGCGTCGAGGAGCGCGGCCCCGATCGCGTGGCGGCCGGCGACCCGGCGGGCCTCGGCGAGCGTCTCCGCGGTCACGGTCGCGTGGCCGACCTCCGCGAGCAGCGCGCACACGGTCCGGGCCGTGTCGGGATCGGCGACGACGAGCACGCTGGCCACGAGGGCGATCCTATCCGTTCCAGGTCGCGCCCGCCCTCGGGGCCGGGGGCACGAGCGGGCCGCGGGCCCCTAGAAGCCGCCGATCGCGCGCCCGTGGGGCGTCGTCATGCTGACCTGCACGAACGAGCCCTCGTGGAGCGCCCGCAGGGCCCGCTCGAGGTAGTTCGTCGGCCCGACCCCGCGGTCGAGCGAGGGCTCGTCGTCGATCGCGCCCATGTAGCGCACGACGCCCTCGGCGTCGATCACGCACACGAACGGCGTCCGGTCGGCGCCGTAGGCCTGCGCGACGCGCGCGTCGGGGTCGAACAGGACCGGCGCGTCGAGGCGCAGCCGCGCGCGGGACCCGCGCAGGCGCTTCGCGTCGGCGGCGTCGGCCGAGGCCACCGTGAGCCACGCGACGCCGCGCTCGCCCCAGCGCCGCGCCATGGCCGGGACGACCGGGTGATGCTCGCGATACTTCGCGGTCCAGGGGCACCCGGGCGCGATCCACTCGAGCACGACGATCCGCCCGCGCAGCGCGGCGAGGTCGTGGCGGAAGCCCGGGAGGTCGCGCAGCGCGAAGCGCGGGGCGGGGGCACCGACCTCCGCGCGCGCCTCCGCAGCCTGCGGCGCGACGGCCGGCTCGCCCGCGACCGCCGCGGTGAACGCGGCGCCGGCACAGACGAGGGACATGGCGAGGCCGAACAACCGAGCCCGTGGCACCGGGATCCACCTTCCCGGCCCCGCCTACTGCAAACCTCGAGCCGCAGCCGGCCGAGAATGACTTATGTCGCGGACATGGAACGTCCCGTGCCGATCCCCGCTGGCATGGAACGTTCCGTTCCGACGCCCGAGGCGGGCCTGGCACGACCCGTCTCGCGGGGAGGTCCCCGGGTCCCCCGCGTCAACGTGCGCCTCGCGCGCCCTCGCCCGGGGCGCCCTCGTCCGGGGCGCCTTCGCCCGGGGCGCCCTCGCCTCGTGCGCCTTCGCCCGGGGCGACTTCGTCCGACGCGCCTTCCCGGGCGAGGGCCGCGGCCGCGGCGAGCTCCCGCGCGCGCTCCTCGACGCGGTCGAGGAGCCGCTCCTCGTGGACCTGGTCCCGGAGGAAGAGGGGCACGAAGAACAGGAGCAGCCGTCGCTCGAGGCAGCGCGCCGAGAGCACGACCCGTCCGGCCTCGTCGACGTCGACCTCGACCCGGCGGGTCGGGTCGAGCCAGACGACCGTGAGGAGCAGGAACACGGGGAACAGGATCCCCCGCAGGACGTCGTCGTGGTCCCACGCCGTCGCGACCCGCTGGCCCGGGCCCTCCTCGCGCAGGATCGCGCTCGTCTCGACGAACAGGCCGTCCCCGGGCAGGCCCTCGACGACGCGCCGGACCTCGGCGTACGGGACGCCGTCGAGCACGCGGCGCGTGAAGTGGCAGCCGGGGGCGAGCGCCGCCGGGGCGAGCGCCGCGAGCGCGAGCGCGGCGCGGGCGCGCCGGCCCGCGCTGCGAGCGAGCGCCGCGCG
>JANJTH010000552.1 GCA_024711205.1 Planctomycetota bacterium
CGCGCGGCGCGGCGCAGGTCCGCGAGCGGGTCCGGCGCGCCGGCCTGGTCTTCGCCTGCGCCCGCGTCGAGCGCGGCTCCGGCGTCGGCCCGCCGCTCGAGCCACGCGAGCGCGTCGAGGAGGCCCGCGCTCGCCTGCGCCTGCGCGTCGGCCGTCGACCCGGACGCGCGGTCCGTCGCCACGGCCGCGCTCACCGCGCGACCCCGAGCGCCGGGGTCTCCTCGGCCCAGGCGTAGCCCGTGCGCTCGAGCTCGTGGGCGAGGTCCTTGCCGCCCGAGCGGACGATCTTGCCGCCCGCGAGCACGTGGACGTGGTCGGGCACGACGAGGTCGAGCAGGCGCTGGTAGTGCGTGACGAGCAGGATCGCCCGGTCCGCGCGCCGGAGCGCGTTGATCCCCTTGGCGACGATCCGCAGCGCGTCGATGTCCAGCCCGGAGTCCGTCTCGTCGAGGATCGCGACCCGCGGCTCGAGCATGAGCATCTGCAGGACCTCGTTGCGCTTCTTCTCGCCGCCCGAGAAGCCCTCGTTGAGCGAGCGCTGGAGGAACGCGGGGTTCATCTCGAGGAGCTGCATCTTCGCCTTGATCAGCTCGAGGAAGTCGACCGCGTCGACCTCCTCCTGCCCGCGCGCCTTGCGCTGCGCGTTCAGCGCGGTGCGCAGGAAGTAGGCGTTGCCCACCCCCGGGATCTCGACGGGGTACTGGAAGCCCAGGAACAGCCCGCGCCGGGCCCGCTCCTCGGGCGCGACGCCGAGCAGGCTCTCGCCGTCGAGGAGCACGTCCCCGCCCGTGACCTCGTAGGCCTCGTGGCCGGCCACGAGCGACGCGAGCGTGCTCTTGCCCGAGCCGTTCGGCCCCATGATCGCGTGGACCTCGCCCGCGCCGACCTCGAGGTCGATCCCCTTGAGGATCGGCTTCCCGTCCACCTGCGCCGTCAGCCCCTGGATCTTCAGCATGTCGCGTCTCCGTCTCGCGCGCGGGCGGGCCCGCGCCGCTCCGTCGGCCTCTTCAGCCGACGCTCCCCTCGAGGCTCAGGCCCAGGAGCTTCTGCGCCTCGACGGCGAACTCCATGGGGAGCTCCCGCAGGACCTCCTTGCAGAACCCGTTGACGATCATGTTCACGGCGTCCTCCTCGGACAGCCCGCGCTGCCGGCAGTAGAAGAGCTGGTCCTCGCCGATCTTGCTCGTCGAGGCCTCGTGCTCCACCTGCGCCGAGGCGTTCCGCACGTCGAGGTAGGGGAACGTGTGCGCGCCGCAGCGGTCGCCCATGAGCAGCGAGTCGCACTGCGAGTAGTTGCGCGCGTTCTCCGCGCCCTTGAGGACCTTCACCTGTCCGCGGTAGGTGTTCTGGCCGTGCCCGGCCGAGATCCCCTTCGAGACGATCGTGCTCTTCGTGTCCTTGCCGGCGTGGATCATCTTCGTGCCGGTGTCGGCCTGCTGATGGTTCGCCGTGACCGCGACCGAGTAGAACTCGCCCACGGACTCGTCGCCGAGCAGGAGCACGGACGGGTACTTCCAGGTCACGGCCGACCCGGTCTCGACCTGGGTCCACGAGATCCGCGAGCGGAAGCCGGCCGCCTTGCCGCGCTTCGTCACGAAGTTGTAGATCCCGCCCCGCCCCTCCTTGTCGCCGGGGTACCAGTTCTGCACGGTCGAGTACTTCACGTAGGCGCGGTCGAGCGCGACGATCTCGACGACCGCCGCGTGGAGCTGGTTCTCGTCGCGGCGCGGCGCCGTGCAGCCCTCGAGGTAGCTGACCTGGCTGCCCTCGTCCGCGACGATCAGCGTCCGCTCGAACTGGCCCGTGCCGGCCGAGTTGATGCGGAAGTACGTCGAGAGCTCCATGGGGCAGCGGACGCCCTTCGGGATGTAGCAGAACGAGCCGTCGCTGAAGACGGCCGAGTTGAGCGCCGCGAAGTAGTTGTCCGTGACCGGGACGACGCTGCCGAGCCACTTGCGCACGAGCTCGGGGTGCTCGCGCACGGCCTCCGAGAACGAGCAGAAGATCACGCCCATCTCGGCCAGCTTGCCGCGGAACGTCGTCGCGACCGACACGCTGTCGAACACGGCGTCGACCGCGACGTTCGAGAGCCGCTTCTGCTCGTCGAGCGAGATCCCGAGCTTCTCGAACGTCCGCCGCAGCTCGGGGTCGACCTCGTCGAGGCTCGAGAGCTGCTTCTTCGGCTTGGGGGCCGAGTAGTAGATGATCTGCTCGTAGTCGATCGGCGAGTACTCGACGTTCGGCCACCAGCGCGGCTCGTCGAGCGTGCGCCAGTGCCGGTAGGCCGCGAGCCGCCACTCGAGCAGCCAGTCCGGCTCGCCCTTCTTGCGCGAGATCGCGCGGACGACGTCCTCGCTCAGCCCCGGCGGGAGCGCGTCGGCGTCGACGTCGCTCACGAAGCCGAACGGATACTCGCGGTCGGCGAGCTCGTCGAGCACATCCGTGGAGGTGGTCACGTCGTCCTCCGCCGGGCGGGCCCGGCCTGATCGAGCGCTTCGAAGGGCTGGAACTCGAGCGAGGAGCTCCGCGTCAGGCAAAACAATACGAAATGGTACGGATTCCGCCAAGCGCGACGTAACCCGCTTCTGCGCGGGGCTTTGGCTAGTCGCCCGGGGCGCCGGCGCGGGCCGCGGCGAGGGGCAGCGCCGTGGGGACGGCCCGGGGCCCCGTCGGGCGGGCGAGCCAGCGCTCGACCTGGGCCGGGTCGCCCGCGAGGTCGGCGAGCGTGCAGCGGTCGAGCACCGAGTGGACGAGGCGGTCGAGCCCCGACCACAGCGAGCGGATCGAGCAGTCGGTCGTGTGCACGCAGCGGCGCTCGTTGCCGGCGTGGCGGTCGCAGAACTCGTCGCTGTAGAGCTTGCCGCCCAGCGCGACGAGGACCTCGCCGATCGTGACCTCATAGGCGGGCCGCACGAGCTGGTAGCCGCCCTTCTGCCCGCGCGTGCCCTCGACGAGGCCCGCCTGGCGGAGGATCCGCATGAGCTTCGCGACGTAGGCCGGCGAGAGCGACTCGTGCTCGGCGACCTCGGCGATGCTCATGGCCCCCGGGGGCGCGGGCGCGTGCCGGGCGAGCTGCAGCATGCAGCGCAGGCCGTACTCTTCTTGCGAGGAGAAGCGCATCGCGAGGGGGTCCGGGGTGCGGGCGAGTGCGAGGATCGAGCGCGACCCGCGGGCGAGTCTACTCCGGCGGCGGAGACAGGGCCACCCGGAAGCCGAGGCAAGCGTCCGCCAGGTCCGGGGCGCGGCCGGTGCGGCGCGTCGCGGGCCGCTCGCGCAGCTCGGTGTTCCACGAGCCGCCGCGGACCACGCGCGGGGCCTCGCGGCCGTCGGCGACCCGCGCCGGCCCGTCGACGCGCGGGTCGACGCGGTGCACGCCGTCGTAGGGGGCGAACACGTCGAACACCCACTCCTCGACGTTGCCCACGAGGTCGAGCGCGCCGCACGGGGCCGCGCCCGTGGGGCGCGTGCCCACGCGCCCCAGCGGCTGGCCCTCCGAGGCCGTGCGCCCGAGCGCGAGGACCCCCTCCGTGACGACCGCGTGGCGGGGGTCCGCCACGTCGCCCCAGGGGAAGCGCCGACCGTCGGGGCCGCGGCACGCGAGCTCCCACTCCGCCTCGCTCGGGAGGCGGAGCTCGAACGAGGCGCAGAAGGCCGCGGCCTCGTGCCAGGTCATGCCGACCGCGGCGTTGTCGTCCGGGCCGAGCTCGAAGGCGAACGACCGCGACGACGTCTGGAGCCACCTGCGCCAAGCGCGCCACGTCACCTCGGTGCGGCCGAGGAAGAGCCCGCCCGAGAGCGTGACCGGGTGCGCCGGGCGCATGGCGGCCTCCCCCTCGTCGTCGCCCATGACGAACTGCCCCCGCGGGACCCACACGAGCTCGAGCCCGGACGGCTTGTGCCGGAACACGCGCCCGTCCTTCGTCTCGAGGCCGCGGGGGAGCGGCCAGGGGGGGCGCGCCTCCGGGGCCATGGCGTGCCACCAGGCGGGCTCGTGGGCGAGTGGGACGACGACCTCGGGCGCCGCGCCGTCCTCGAGCCGCACGCGCAGGCGGTCGAAGAGCGGGACCAGCTCCAGCTCGCGCGCGAACCGACCCGCCGCGTCGGCCTCGACGACGACGGGCGCCGGGCCCGCGCCGGCCGGGGCCCAGCGCGGCCGGCCCCCGGGGCGGGGGAGCGGCTCGAGCACGACGCGCGCGGGACCCGGGCCCGCCCCGCGCGCGCCCCCCTCGACGCGGACGACGCCGTCCTCGACGCGGAGCGGGAGGGCGCCCGCGACCTCGAGGAGCGGGGCGCCGGAGGGCGAGCCGGGCGCGGGCTCCGGGCCGGTGGGCGGGCCGGCCGCCTGCCTCGGGTCCGGGCGCGGCGCGGGGGCGCGGTCACCCTGCCGCGCGCGCGCGGCGAGGACC
>JANJTH010000914.1 GCA_024711205.1 Planctomycetota bacterium
GCGTCGCGCCCCCGCCCTCGCCGCCGACCTCGACCGCGCCGCCCGGGACGCCCGGCGTCGACGCGCCGCCGGCGCCGGCGTCGCCGCCCTGCTTGGCGCGCTCCTCGGCCTCCTTGCGCTGCTGCGCCGCGGCCGCGTCGGCCGCGACCGACCGCCGGTCGAGCCGCTCGTAGAAGACGCCCAGGATGATCGCGAGGACCATGAAGATCGTCGCGGAGACGCCGGTCGCGCGCTTCCACGTCGAGTCGGCCTTGGCGCCGAACGCCGTGTCGACGGCCCCGCCGCCGAAGGCGCCGCCGAGGCCGCCGCCCTCACCCTTCTGGATCAGGACGACGAAGTTGAGGAACAGGCAGGCGATGACGTAGACGACCGTCATCGCGACGGTGAACGCGACCATGTGTCACGCGCTCCGGGGGTCGGCGGCGCTGGCCTCGGCCACGCCGCGCACGATCTCGACGAAGGAAGCCGCCTCGAGGCTCGCGCCTCCCACGAGCGCGCCCGCGACCCCGGGGGTCCGCGCGAGCTCGGCGGCGTTGCTGGGCTTGACGCTGCCCCCGTAGAGCACGGGGATCCGGGCGGCCTCGGGCGCGATCGCGGCGAGCACCGCCTCGATCGACCGGTGCATGGCGCCGGCCTGCTCGGGCGTCGCGGTGCGCCCCGTCCCGATCGCCCACACCGGCTCGTAGGCGACCACGACGCGCGCGAACGCGGCCGGGTCGAGCCCCTCGAGGGCCGCGCGGACCTGGCGCTCGACGACCGCCTCGTGCCGGCCGGCGTCACGCTCGGCGAGGAGCTCGCCCACGCACACGACGGGGTCGAGGCCCGCCTCGAGGACGGCCTCGAGCTTCGCGCGCACGAGCGCGTCGTCCTCGCGCGCGTGCTGCCGGCGCTCCGAGTGGCCCACGAGCACGCGCCGGACGTGGACCGACGCCAGCATGGGCGCCGAGACCCAGCCCGTGAACGCCCCCTGCGGCTCCTGGTGGCAGTCCTGGGCCACGAGCTCGACGCGCGTGCCAGCGAGCGCCGCGCCCACCGCCTCGAGGAAGGGGAACGGCGGCGCCACGCCCACCCGGACCTCGTCGGGGTCCCAGGCCGGCACCGCCTCGAGCCCGGCCGCGACCTGCGCGGCCAGCGCCACCGCGTCGGCGCGGGTGCCGTGCATCTTCCAGTTGCCGATGACGAGGCGCAAAGCAGGCTCCGAGCCGGGGGCGCCCCCGGCGATGAGGCGCGGACGATACCACAACACCGCCCGCGCGCGGGATCCGCCGCGTCCGCCCTCGGCCCAGGTTACGCCGCCCGAGGCCCGGCGCCCCAGCCCTCGCGGCGTGGAGCGACTCGCCACCGGCTCGACGCCTCGCGGTCAGTTCGACTCCGGCTCCGAGGCGTCCGGCGCGAAGGATCGCAGGCGCAGGCAGTGGGTGTGCCCGTCGCCGCCCGGAAAGCCGACGAGGCCCATGCCGCGCCGCTCGAACGCGAACGCGGCGCCGAGGCGCTGGCCCACGCGGACTCCGCCGTGGACGAACGCGTGCTCCGGGAGGCGCCGCCAGCACAGCTCGACCCGGCCCGCGCGCGCGAGGTCGGGCCCGAAGAGCTCCTGGAGCGCATGACCGACGAACTGCGACAGGAGCACGGGGCGGACCGGCACGGCCTCGAGCGTGAGGCCCGGGTCGCGCTCGACGAGGTCGAAGAACGCGTCGAGCGGAACCGTGAGCTCGGCGGACGTGTCGAGCAGACGCTCCAGCTCGGCGAGGCGTCGGGCCCGTTCTGCGCGCATTCGCCCTCCTCCCGGGCGCGCCGGAGGACCGTCGCCTCCTGAGCACACCCGGCGCCGTCGCAGCAACGCGGACTCCCGACGCGGCGCGCCACGCGACGCCGACATTGCAACGAATGGTGCTGCCTCGACTTGACAGCACGTCGCTCAGGCGAGGGCCTCCCGTTGGTCCTCGGGGATCGGGGTGTTTTGCCCGGCACGTCAAGCACGCCTCCCCCGCGCCAGGCAGGACCCCAGGGCGATCACGGCGAGCGCGCGACGCGGAAGCCCTGGTGGACGTGGACGCCCTCGGGCGTGGCCCCGGTGCGGAACGTCGTCGTGACGCCGTCGGCGAACTCGATCAGCCACGAGCCGCCGCGGACGACCCGCCGCGACCCGCTCGCCGGCCCGGCGGGGTCCGTGGCCGCCCCCTCGGGCGCCGGGCCGAGCCAGTCGGCGACGACCTCCTGGACGTTCCCCGCCATGTCGAGGCAGCCGTAGGGCGAGGCGCCGGCCGGGAAGCTGCCGACGGGGGCGGTCCAGGGGAAGCGGTCCTGGTCCCCGGCCATGTTCACGTGGCGCGGCGTGGGCGGCGCGTCGCCCCAGGGGTGCCGCCGCCCGTCCGTGCCGCGCGCGGCGAGCTCCCACTCGGCCTCGGTCGGCAGGCGCAGCCCCGCCCACGCGCAGTAGTCGCGCGCGAGCTCCCAGGTGACGCGCCAGGCAGGGTGGTCGTCGCCGGGCTCGAAGGGCGGGCCGGGAAGGTCGACCCACCGCGCGCTCCCGCCGACCTCGCGCGGCGCGAGGCGCTGCGAGAGCGGCCGGGGCGGCGGCGCCCGGCCGACCTCGGCGCAGTAGCGCTCGAGCTGCCGCCACGTGACCTCGTGCTTGCCCACGAAGAACCCGCGCGTGAGGGTCACCTGCCGCTCGGGGACCGGACCGCCGCCGTCGACCGCGTCGGTCGCCGCGAGCGGCCCGCCGCCCATGACGAACGTCGCGGGCGGGACCCACACGAGCACCGAGCCGTCGCGCGCGCACACGAGCTCGCCCGTGCGCTCGCCCGGCTCGAGCCCCGCCGGCAGGGGCCAGGGGGGGCGGAGCGCGGGCGGCACGCGCGTCCACCAGGCGGGCGGCGCGCGGCGATCGACGAGCAGCGCGGCGCGGGCCTCGCGCCCGGCGCCGTCGCGGGCGACGACGACGAGGTCGCCCGC
>JANJTH010000161.1 GCA_024711205.1 Planctomycetota bacterium
CCCGCGCGCGGGCGGCGGGCCCAGCCCGCCGGGCGGCGGCGCGAGCGCGCCGGGCGGCGACCGCGAGCACCCGGTCGCCGCGCTCGTGCTCGTCTCCCCGAACCTGGGCGTGCGCGCGGCCGGCGCCGACGCGCTGGCGGGGCCCTGGGGCCGCGCGCTCGCGCGCGCGCTCCTGGGCCCCGAGCGCGGGTTCACGCCCGTGAACGCGCGCCAAGCCGAGTCGTGGACGACGCGCTACCCGAGCGGCGTGCTGCCCGACCTCATGGCGCTCGTCGCGCTCGGCCGCGACCCGGCGCTCCTCGCGCGCGTGCGCGCGCCCACGCTCGCGCTCGTGTGCCCCGACGACCGCGTGATCGACCCGGCCGCCGTCGACGCCGCCTGGCCGCACCTCGGGTCGGCGACGAAGCGCCTCGAGCGCGTGCCCGCGGCCGAGGCCGAGGACCCCGCCCACCACGTGCTCGCGGGCGAGATCCTCTCCCCGGGCGGGACCGAGCGCATGCTGGCCCGGGTCACGGGCTGGCTCGCGGCGGTCGGGCTCGCGGCCGAGCAGGGCGGGCTCGCGCCGGCGCCCGGGAGCGCCCCGCGCCTGCCGAGCGGGGCCGGACGTGACTAGCCGAGCTCGAGCTGGCCGCCGCCGAGGAGCCGGCGCAGGTGCTCCGTGCTGCGCGCGAGCGGCGGCTCGAGGCCCCGCCGACTGCCCCCGACCCCACCCGCCTCGCCTCCCGGCGCGCAGGGCCGCCGGCGGTAGGATCCCGCCGTGACCCGCCACGTGGCCCTCGTCGCGCTCCTGCTCGTCCTCGCGGCGCTCCTCGCCGGCGCGGGCGTGTGGGCCTGGCGGACCGCGCCGACGCTCGCGACGCACCCGCTGCCGGCCGGGCTCGACGCGCCCGCGTCCGAGCTGGCGCGCGCCCCCGCGGGCGTGGCCGCGGGGGCCTGGGTCGCGAACGCGCTCCTCGACGCGCGGCGCGACGGCCTGCTCCTGCTCCTCGGCGGCCTCGTCGCCGTCGCGGCCCTCGTCGACCGCTTCGCGCCGGGCTCCCGGCGCCGGCTCCGCTCGGCGGCGCTCGGCGTGCTCGCCTACCTGGCGCTCCTCCCGCTCGCGGGCGCGGCCCTCGCGGCGCTCCGCCCGGACCTCTACGCCTGGGCGCGGGGCGCCATGGCCTTCGCGCAGGGCGTCGTCCTGCTCACGCTCGCGCACGTGCTCGTGTTCGACGTGGTCCTCCCGCTCGTGCGCTGGCCGGCGCGCCCGATCCTGCGCGACCTGATCGTGGGGGCCGGGTGGGTCGTCGTCGCCGTGACGGTGCTCGCGCGCAGCGGGCTCCAGCTCGGCGGGCTGCTGACCGGGTCCGCGGTCGTGGGCGCGATCGTCGGCCTCTCGGTCCAGAGCACGCTCGGCGACGCCGTGAGCGGGCTCCTCCTCGAGTGGGAGAGCTCGATCGACGAGGGCGACTGGATCACGGTCGGCGACGTCACGGGTCGGGTGCGCGAGATCCGCTGGCGCCACACCCGGCTCGAGACGCGGAACTGGGAGAGCGTGCTGATCCCCAACAGCGCGCTCATGAAGTCGAACGTGCTCGTGCTCGGGCGGCGCGACGGGGCCCCGGTCCAGTGGCGGCGCTGGGTCCACTTCCGCGTGCCCTTCGAGCACAGGCCGACCGACGTGATCGCGGCCGTCGAGGCCGCGCTCTGCGACGGTGTGATCGAGCGGGTGGCGAGCGACCCGCGCCCGAATTGCATCCTCCACGACCTGCGGGGCGAGGCCGCCCAGTACGCGGTCCGCTACTGGCTGACCGACCTCGCCGTCGACGACCCGACCGACTCCGCCGTGCGCGCGCGCGTGCACGCCGCGCTCTGCCGCGCGGGCGTGCCGTTCGCCGTGCCCCCGCGCGACGTGCGGCTGCGCGACGCCGCCGAGACCGCGCGCGCGGCCGAGCGCGAGCGGCAGGAGCGGCAGCACGGGCTCGAGCGGTTCTCGCTCCTCGCGCCGCTCACCGACGCCGAGCGCGCGCAGCTCGTCCCGCACCTCACGGTCGTGCCGTTCGCGCCCGGCGAGACGATCACGACGACGGGGCACGCCGCGCACTGGCTCTACCTGCTCGCGGAGGGCGAGGTCACGGTCCAGATCGCGGCCCAGGACGG
The DNA here is from genome assembly GCA_024711205.1 of Planctomycetota bacterium. GTDB lineage: Bacteria > Planctomycetota > J058 > J058 > J058 > JANJTH01. Next base: position 2,140 of record JANJTH010000161.1, read on the forward strand.
GCGGCGGCGCACGGTCGCGCGCCTCGCTGCGCCCGAGTCGTTCGGGGAGATGGCCATGCTCACGGGCGAGCCGCGCTCGGCCGACGTCGTGGCGGCGACGCCGTGCGTGTGCTGGCGGCTCGACCGGGCCGCGTTCCGCGAGATCCTCCTCGCGCGCCCCGAGGTCGCGGCCGAGCTCTCGCGCGTGCTCGCCCGCCGCCGCATGTCGCTCGAGGAGGCCCGCGCCACGGCGGACACGTGGGTCCCCAACCTGCGCGCCGAGCAGGACCGGATCCTGGGCCAGATCTCGCGCTTCTTCGGGCTGTCGTGAAGGGAGGCTGCGTGATCGCTCGCTGGGCCGGGAACGTGCGTCGGGTCTCGGCGCTCGCCCTCGTGGCCGTCGCCGCGGGGTTGCTCGCCGTCCGCGCGCAGGACGGGGCGCGCCCGCCCGCCACGAACCCGGAGCGGGAGCGCGCGCTCCCGCCCTACGCGCGGCCGCCGCTGCGCGAGGGCGTGCCGTACCTGCGCCTGTTCGTGATCGGCGACATGGGCACGGGGCGGCCGTCGCAGCGCAAGGTCGCCCAGGTCATGGCGGCGCGCGCCGCGGCCGACGGGCTCGACGCGATCGTGACCGTGGGGGACAACGTCTACCCCGACGGCGTGACCTCGGTCGACGACCCGCAGTGGCGCACGAAGCTGTTCGACGTCTACGCGGCGCCCGCGCTCGCGGTCCCGATCTACCCCTCGCTCGGCAACCACGACCACCGCGGCGACGTGCAGGCCCAGGTCGACTACGCGCGGAAGGAGCCGCGCTGGCGCATGACCGGGCGCTACTACGCGCACACCTTCCGGCTCGGGCCCGCCGGCGCCGGCGGCGAGGGCCGCCCCGACGGATCGGGCGGGGCGACCGTCGACCTCGTCGTCGTCGACACGCAGACGCTGCGGCGCGGGGACGGCGACCCGGAGCAGCAGGCCTGGCTCGCGCGCACGCTCGCGGCCTCGAAGGCGACCTGGAAGCTCGTCGCGGGCCACCACCCGGTGCATACGCACGGGCGCTACCGCGGCGACGCCCGCCTGGCCGAGCGGCTCGAGCCGCTGCTCGTCGAGCACGAGGTCGACCTGTACCTGGCCGGGCACGACCACTCGCTGCAGTTGATCGGGCCGAAGCAGGGCGTGCTCCACCTCGTCTCGGGCGCCGCGGGCGGGCTCGACATGGCCTACCCCGTGACCTGGGGCGACGACAGCCTGTTCTCGGCCACGGGCGGCGGGTTCACGACGCTCCGCCTCGCGCCGGACGAGGGCGCGCTCGAGTTCGTGCGCGACGGCGGCGAGACGGCGTGGGGCCACGTCGTCCGGCCGCGCGGCGCCGCGCGCGGACCGTACTGAGCGGCGAGGGCGCACGGCCCGCCGCGGGCGCTCCGGCGCGGGCCCGCCGCGATGGTCCTCGCGGGGCGCCAGCGCTAGGATCCGGGGCGGAGCGACGAGATCATGGAAGCGCCGCGCGCCCCCGCGCTCCGTCACCCGGTCGTCGTGCGCGCGGGCTGCGACGCCAGGGGCGTCGGGCGGGTCGAGGTGGTCGCGTGACGCGGCCAGACCTCCGCCGGACGAGCGCGCTCGCGCTGGTCGCGCTCGCGGCGGCCTGCGACCCGGTCGGCGGCGGGGCGGGGCCGGCCGCCGGCCAGCCGGCGGGGCCGACCCCGGCCCGGGCGGTCGTGCGCGTCGCGGCGGCGGCCAGCCTGCGGCACGCCCTCGACGAGCTCGCGGCCGACTTCGAGGCGACCGCGGCGGACGGGCGCCCGCGGTGGTCGGTCGCGCCGAGCTACGGCTCCTCGGGGAGCCTCCTCGCGCAGGTCACGCAGCGGGCCCCCTTCGACGTCTACCTCGCGGCGGACCTCGAGCACGCGCGCCGCGCCGTCGCGGAGGGCCTCGCCCTCGGGCCCCCGTTCGTCTACGCCGTGGGCCGCCTGGCCGTGTGGGCGCCCGCCGGCTCGCCCCTCGACCTGGAGGGGCTGGGGCTGCGGGCGGTCGCCGACCCCGGGGTGCGCCGGGTCGCGATCGCGAACCCCCGCCACGCCCCCTACGGCGCGGCCGCCGTCGAGGCGCTGCGCCGCGCGGGGCTCCTCGCGGCCTGCGAGGGCAAGCTCGTGCTCGGGGAGGACGTCGCGCAGGCGGCGCAGTTCGTCGACGCGGGGGGCGCGGACCTCGGCCTCCTCGCGCTCTCGCTCGTCCGGTCGCCGGCGCTGCGCGACCGCGGGCGGGCCTGGGTCGTGCCCGCGGACGCGCACCCGCCGCTCGAGCAGGGAGGCGTCGTCCTGCGCGGGGCGCGGGACCCGGCCGGCGCGCGCGCCTTCGTCGACCACCTCCTGGGCCCGGCGGGGCGCGCGGTGCTCGCGCGCCACGGGCTCGGGCTGCCCTCGGGCTGACGCGCGGGCCGCCCGCGTGCGCGTCGACTGGCAGGCCGTCGCCCTCTCGCTCCAGCTCGCGCTCGCGACGACGGCGATCCTCGCGCTCGTGGGCGCGCCGCTCGCGTGGTGGCTCGCGACGACCCGGCGCCGCGGGCGGGTCGCCGTCGAGGCCCTGACCGCGCTCCCGCTCGTGCTCCCGCCCACGGTGCTCGGCTTCTACCTGCTGCTCGCGCTCGGCCCGCGCGGCGCCCTCGGCGGCGCCTGGGAGGCGCTGACCGGCCGCCCGCTCGCGTTCTCCTTCGCGGGGCTGCTCGTCGCCTCGCTCGTGTTCAACCTGCCCTTCACGGTCCAGCCGTTCGTCGCCGCGTTCGCGCGCGTCGACCGGCGGCTCGTCGAGGCGTCCTGGACGCTCGGGGCCTCGCGCGCGGAGACGTTCGCGCGCGTCGCGCTCCCGCTCGCGCGCGGCGGGCTCCTGAGCGGCATGGTGCTCACGTTCGCCCACACGGTGGGCGAGTTCGGCGTGGTCCTCATGGTCGGGGGGAACCTCGCCGGCGAGACGCGGACCGTGTCGATCGCGATCTACGACCACGTGCAGGCGCTCGAGTACGAGGCGGCCGCCCACACCTCGGGGCTCCTGCTCGCGTTCGCCTTCGCGGTGCTCGCCGCGACCCACGCGCTCCAGCCCCGCGCCGCGGGGCGCCCGTGAGCGCGGCCGCGCCGCCGGCCTCGCCGCCCGCCCTGCACGTCGACCTGGCGCGGCGCTTCCCCGGCGGGCTCGCGCTCGAGGCGCGGCTCGCGCTCGAGCTCGCGCCGCCGCGGGTCGTCGCGCTGTTCGGGCCGAGCGGGGCCGGCAAGACGACGCTGCTCCGCTGCCTGGCCGGGCTCGAGCGGCCCGACCGGGGCTCGCTCCGCTTCGCGGGGGAGGCGTGGTTCGACGCGCGCGGCGGGGTCGACGTGCCGCCGCAGCGGCGCGGGGTCGGGCTCCTGTTCCAGGACTACGCGCTGTTCCCGCACCTCACCGTCGCCGAGAACGTGGGCTACGGGGTCCCGCGCCGTGACCGCGCCCGGGTCGTCGCCGGGCTGCTCCGGCGCTTCGAGCTCGAGGCCCTGGCGGCGCGGCGCCCGGGCGCGCTCTCCGGGGGGGAGCAGCAGCGCGTCGCGCTCGCGCGCGCGCTCGCGCCGGCCCCGCGGCTCCTGCTCCTCGACGAGCCGCTCTCGGCCCTCGATCACCCGCTGCGCGCGCGCCTCCGCGGGGAGCTCCGCGCGCTCCTGCGCGAGCTCGCGCTCCCCTCGCTCGTCGTGACGCACGACCACGCGGAGGCGCTCGCGCTCGCCGACGAGGTCGTCGTGCTCGGGGGCGGGCGCGTGCTCCAGGTCGGGGCCCCGGCGGACGTGTTCGACCGCCCCGTCGACCGCGAGGTCGCGCGGATCGTGGGCGTCGAGACGCTCGCGTCCGCGCGCGTCGAGGCCGTCGCGCCGGGCCCGGGGCCCGGGCCGCGCGCGACCCTGGCCGTGGGTCCGGTCCGGCTCGAGGCCGACCTGCCCGCGGCGGGGGCCGCCGCGCCGGCGGGGCTCCGGCCGG
>JANJTH010000593.1 GCA_024711205.1 Planctomycetota bacterium
CGCGCGGCGCGCCGCGCGGCGCGACCGCCCCGGCCGTGGCCCCGCTCGTGCCCGCGCCGGCGCTCGACGAGGTGGTCCTGCGCGGCGGCGGGCGCGCGCTCGGGGCGCGCCGACGCCACGGGCTCGGGCTCGTCACGGTCCTCGCCTTCGACCCGTGGCAGCCCCCCGTGCTCCACGCGCCCTGGTTCGCCGACCTCCTGGGCGAGGTCGTGCGGGACGGGACGCAGCACCAGCCGCGCGCCCGGCACCTGTTCCGCCAGCTCTCGCAGATCCGGCAGCCGGCCCGCACCGGCGGGGCGTTCGCGGTCCTGATCCTCTACGCGCTGATCCTCGGCCCCGGCGTCTACTTCCTCCTCCGGTCGCGGCGGCGGGGGCTCCTCCTGTGGGTCGTGATCCCCGCGGGCTCGCTCCTCACGACGGCGCTCGTCCCGCTGCTGCCGCTCGTCCTGCGCGGCGCCGAGAGCACGCTCGTCGGCGTGCGCCTCCTCGAGCTGCGGCCTGGCGACGCGCAGGCCGCCGAGACGACCGACGTCCTGCTGTTCTCCGGCAACCTCGAGCCCATGCGCGTCACGCACGAGGGCGAGGACGCGGCGGCGTTCTCGGTGTCGCCGTCGACGCGCCTCCGCAGGGCCGACGCGCGCGTGGGGCAGGTCCTGGGCGGCGGCCCGGACGGCGCGAGGTTCCAGCTCCCGGTCGCGCTGTGGGGCTCGCGCTACGTGAGCGTGGAGGCGACCGCGCCGGCGCCGGACATCGAGGCCTCCGTCGCGCTCACCCGGGCGTTCGGCGAGGACGGCCCCGGGCAGGTGCGGCTGCGGGTCCGCAACGGCGCGCCCTACGCGCTGCGCGGGGTCCAGGTCGCCGTGCCGACGTCGGTCGGGATCGAGCGGTTCACCCTCGAGCGGCCGCTCGCCCCGGGGGCGGAGGTGTCGCAGACCTTCGAGGCCGCGGCCGGCCAGGGCGGCCTGCGCGGCGAGCGCGACCTGAGCGGGCTGATCCTCGAGGGCGTGCTCGTGCCGTTCTGCGACGAGCGGCTGGCGGTCGAGGGGGCCGGGCGCGCCTACCTGCTCGCGGCGGCGGACGCCCCCGTGCCGCTCGCGGCGGCGCCGAACGTCCAGCAGCGCGCCTTCCCCACCCTCCTCATGCTCGCGCTCGACGTCGAGTTCGAGGGCGTCGTGCCGGCCACGGTCGGGGCCGCGCAGGTCGACGTCGCGACCGTCGCGGCGGTGGCCTCGAACGCGGTCGGGCGCGAGGTCACGACGACGATCACGCTCCCGGGCGGCGGGCGCGGGGCGGGGCGGGTGCGCCTCCAGGTGGACGCGCGCCGCTCGCGCGCGCTCGAGCGGCTCGCGCTCCAGGTGTGGGAGTGGGAGCTCGGGCGCTGGGAGGACGTCCCGCCGGCGTCCGAGGAGCCCGAGCTCGAGGGGCGCGCCGGGCCCCGGCGGGTCAAGCTGGAGCTGGCCCCGGGCGCGTGGGTCTCGCAGGAGGGCGCGCTGCGGGTGCGGCAGCGCTTCGAGCGCGACCCGCGCGAGGACGATCGCGCCTGGCGGGTCGACGTGCGCGCGGAGGTCGAGCGGACGGCGGCGCCCGCGGAGAGCCCCTGACGAGGTCCTCGGCGGAGGCCGCCGCGAGGCCAGCGGCGTCGCCCGCGAGGCGGGCGCAGCGCGAGCGCCCCTGGAGGGCCCGTGGGTCGCGACCCACCGAGCAGGCGGCGTCGTTGGCGAGCGCGGTCGAGCCGGCGACCTCGTCGAGGGCTCGGCGGCGACGAGGCGCCGGCGCCCGGCGAGTGAGCGCTCGGCCGGGGCGCGTTCAGACCCCGAGCAGGACGCGCACGCCGTCGCGGAGCCGGAGCGTCCCGAGCGGCGCGCCGGCCGCGACGGCGAGCAGGCGCTCGAACGTGTCGGGGGCCCGGGCCAGGCGCCGGATCACGCGCGCCGCGCGCGCGGGGCGGGCCGCGAAGTGCAGCACGACCTGCGTGAGCGCCGCGTAGGCGCGGGCCTCGCGGCGGCGCGCCTGCGTCCAGGGCGCCAGCCCCCGGGCCGAGAGGTCGCCCCGCGCGAAGGCGTCGAGGATCACGCGCGCCGCCGCCCGGTTCGAGGTGAGCGCGAGCGCGAGGCCCTCGCCCGTGATCGGGTCGAGGGCGCCCGCCGCGTCGCCCACGAGGACGAGGCGGTCGGCGTGGGCGGCGCGCGCGCCCCGCGCGAGCGGGCCGATCGAGCGGACGGGGCCGTCGAGCGCGCCGGCGGCGAGGCGGGCCCCGCGCCCGCCGGCGGCGACGAGCCGCTCGCGCAGCCCGTCCGCGAGCCGGCCCTGGAGCGGCGCGAGCCCGGCCCTGTCGACGAGGAGCGCCGCGCAGGTCAGGTCGGGCGCGACCGGCGTCGTGTAGAGCTCGAAGCCGGGCGCCACGAACACCTCGACGAGCGGGCCGTCGCCGTCCCCCGGCGCGAGGGGCGCGTGGCGGAAGTGCCCCGCGACGCCGAAGCGCTGGGCGCTCGCCCCGCCGCGCGGCGAGGGGAGGTCGAGCCCGGCGCCGCGGCGGACGGCCGAGCCGACGCCGTCGGCGCCCACCACGAGGGCGGCCTCGAGCGCGCCCGCGTCGGTCGTCACGACGGCCCGGTCGGGCCCGCGCTCGATCGCGCGGACCCACTGCCCGAGGCGGACCTCGACCCCCGGCTCGGCCGCGGCCGCGGCCACGAGGCGCGCGTCGAGCGCGCGCCGGTCGACGCCCCAGCCCCGCGCACCGCCCGGGAAGCGGGCCTCCGCGGCGGTCCCGTCGGGGAGGCGGTAGCGGATCCCCTCGAAGGGCCAGGCGTGCTCCGCCACGGCCGCGCGCAGGCCGAGCTCGGCCAGGGCCTCGACCCCGGCCGGCATGATCCCCTCGCCGCAGGGCTTGGCGCGCGGGAAGCGCGCCCCGTCGAGCACGACGACGCGCAGGCCGCCGCGCGCGAGCCAGAGCGCGAGCGAGGTCCCCGCCGGGCCCGCGCCCACCACGACGACGTCCGTGCGCTCGCTCGACGCGCCCATGCCGACCTCCCTGGGAACGCGATCACGCACGCGGCGGGCCGCAGGGCGACGCGAGGTGCGCCGAGGGGCTCGTGACGAGGACCTCGTCGGAGTTACCACGGGAGGGTAGGAATTGCCCGGGGCGCAGGGGGAGGCGCCAGGTGCTTCCGGCGCTTACGCCATGGGCCGAGGGGGCCCGGAGGGGGGGCGAGGCGGGCGGGAGGGCGCGGGGTGAGCTGGCGAGGGGCTTGCATGGTGGAGTGGCGCGGAGGCGAGGATCGATGACGACGACGCAGCTCGGGTTCGCGGTGGTCCTCGCGGTCGTCGCCGTCGTCCGGCTCGGCGAGGTCGTCGTCTCGCGCCGGCGCCTTCGGGCCGCCGCCGGGGGCCCGGACCCGGGCCGGGTCGTGGCGGAGCCGGGGCTGTTCCCCGCGATGGTGCTCCTCCACGTGGCCTCGCTCGTGGCCCCGCTCGCCGAGGTCCTGTGGCTCGAGCGGCCGTTCACCCCCGCGCTCGCGGCCGCCGCGGCGCTCGTGCTCGCGCTCGCGACGGGCCTGCGCGTCTGGACGCTGCGCACGATCGGGCGGGCCTGGAACGTGCGCGTCGTGGTGCCCGAGGCCGCGCAGGTCGTCACGACCGGCCCCTACGCCTGGATCCGCCACCCGAACTACCTCGTCGTCGTGCTCGAGCTCGCGGCGCTCCCGCTCCTGCACGGCGCGTGGGTCGCGGCGCTCGGGCTGACGGTCGGCAACGCGCTCGTGCTCGCGCGGCGGATCGCGACCGAGGAGGCCGCGCTCGCCCGGCTCCCGGCCTGGCGCGACGCCATGGCGCACAAGGCCCGGCTCGTGCCGGGGGTGCTCTGACGCGCCGCGCGCGGCCGCACGGCACGGACGGCCCACGCGCGCGGGCCGGGGTCAGGCCCCCGGGTCGAGGGCCGCGCGCCAGGCCTTCAGCGCGGCGCGCTGGCTCGGGTCCGCGGCGAGGCGCGCGAGGAGCGCGAGGTCGACCTCCGGCAGGAGGGCGCTCGCAGGGACCTCGCGGTATCCCCCGTCCACGAGCGCGAACACGCGCACGCGCCCGTCCTCCCAGAACCAGACCTCGGCGACCGAGAACGCCCGGTAGACCTCGAGCTTGTCGAGCCCACCCGAGGTCCACACGACCTCGATCGCGAGGTCCGGCCAGGGCTTCGTCTCGGGGTCGGGGCCGAGGATGTAACACTCGTCGGGCTCGCAGCCGCGCTCCTCGAGCGCCTCCTTGAGCGTCCACGACCCGTAGCCCGTGAGCTCGACGTCCCGCGCGTCGGCCCAGGCCTCGAGGAGGCGGGCCATGGTCGTCTTGATCCGCTCGTGGGGGCGCGAAGGGCTCATGAGCTCGACCGTCCCTGCGAGGTACGTGATCCGCGGGCGCGCCGACTCGCCGCGCATGGCGAGGAGGGCCTCGTAGTCGGCCCAGCGCAGGCCGTGGAGATACACGCGCTGGTCCAGGTCGGGCGCGGCGCGCGGCGGGGCGGTCGTGGCCATGCGGGCACCGTAGCTCACGAGGGCGGCCCGGGCGAGGCGTCGCGCACGCGGAGCAGCGCGCTCGCGTAGCCGACGACGCGCGCCGCAGGGTCGGCCTCGCCGGCCCCGCCCGGGCTCCGGCCGCCGGCGGCGTCGCCCGAGTCGGCGTGCGCGCACGGCTCGACCGCGACCGCGCCGAGGGCGCGCGCGGCGACGAGCGCGGCGGCCGTGGGCCGGACGCCGCACATGCTGATCCGCTCGCGCTCGCAGCGAAGGACGAGCTCGCGCGGGTCGGCCGCGAGGAGCGCCTCGAGCGCGCGCGCGTCCTTGCGCGCGGTCGCGCCGCGGTCCTCGTGGTGGTTCATGTCGGTGGACGCCACGACGAGCACCTCGCGCCCGCCGGCCCCGGCGCCCGCGAGCGCCTGCGCGAGCGCGCGCCCGAACGCCTCGAGCCCGGCCCAGCCCGAGGGCGCGACGACGACGGGCACGACCGCGAGCGGGCGCCCCGCGCGCCGGCGCTGGAGCAGCGGCAGGTGGAGCTCGACCGCGTGCTCGCGCAGGTGCGCGCCCTCGTCGGCGCGCGCCTCGGGGCACGCGCCGGCGCACGCCTCGAGGAGCGCGTCCGCCAGGGGCTCGTCGACGGGGACGGGGCCCAGCGGCGTCTCCCAGGCGCCGCGGGCCCACACCGAGATCACGGGGGGCGGCACGGTGTGGTTCGGGCAGAGGACGACGACGCGCGCGGGCACGTCGACGCGGGCGTAGGCGGCCGCCGCGACGTCGAGCGCGTAGCGGTAGCCGGCGTGCGGCGCCACGACCCCGAGGACGCGCCCGCCCGCGGCGACCGGGGCGCCGGGCGGCGGGGCGGGCCAGGCGCCCGTCGCGCCCGAGGTGGGGGCCCGCGCGAGCGCGTCGTCGACCGCGGCGGCCAGGTCGTCGGGGCGACCGGGGTACCAGCTCCCGGCGAACCGGGCGGGGCGGACGCCGCGCCCGGCGCTCACGCGCCCGGCGCGGCGTCGCCGTCGGGGGCCGGCCGCGCGCCGGCGCGGCGGACGGTCGTGCGCGCCACGAGGTCGCCCGGGCGCTGGCGGTGCGCGCTCACGAGGACGAGCAGGCACGAGAGCAGCGCGGCGAGGTGCGGGGGCGGGAGCAGGACCTCGACCCGGAGCAGGTTGCGGACGACGAGCGCGCCGCGCGTCGGGCGCCCCCCCGCGAGGTCCTGGACCTCGAGGCCCAGGAGGCGCTTCCCGGGCGTGCGCGCGAACAGCGCCTCGAACAGGGCGCAGTAGGCGACGAGCCCCGCGAGCACGCAGGCCGCGAGCGCGATCCGGGCGCGCGGGTCGACCTCGGCGCGGGCGACGACGTCGGGCGCGACCGAGAGGAGCGCGCCCGCGGCGAGGAGGACGAGCGCCGCGTCGACGCCGAACGCGAGCGCGCGCTCGACGAGGGGGGCGGCCTCCGCGGCCTCCGGCGCGGGCTCGGCGCGGGGCGAGCGGCCCGCGGGCTCGGGGCCGGCCGGG
>JANJTH010000610.1 GCA_024711205.1 Planctomycetota bacterium
GGGCAGCGGGCGGCCGGCCGCGGGCGAGGTCGCGGCGCCCCGCGCGGGCCCGGGCGTCGCCGGCGCGGCCTCCGCGGTCGCCGGGGCGAAGACCTGCGCGGCGGCCTGGGCGCTCGTGTCCACGCTCACGCGACGGGCTCCTCGCTCGGGACGGCCGCGGGGACGACGACCCCGCGGGTCACGACGTCGAACAGGGCCGCGGCCCGGCGGGCCAGGCGGGGCCCGGGGTCGGGGCCGCGGCTGTGGTACATGATCGTCGTCGCGACGAGGTCGAGCAGGACGCCCGCCGTCGCCTCGAGGTCGAGGTCGGCCCGCAGCCGGCCCTGGAGCACGCCGAGGCGCAGCACCTCGAGGACGGTCGAGAGGCCGTGCGCGCGCAGCTCGTCGAGGTGCTCGGCCCAGTCGGGGAGGTCCTGCTCGACCTCGCCCATGAGCAGCCCGCGCGCGAGCGGGAAGCGGTCGACCGTCGCCACGGCCTCCCGGGCGAGGTCGACGAGGAGCGCGTCGGCCGGGCGGGTCGGGTCGATCACGCGCGCGAGCTCGGCGTTCCAGCGCTCGAGGTCGTGCAGGATCGCCCGGTAGAACAGGTCGCGCTTCGAGCTGCAGCCCAGGTAGACCGTGCCCTTGGCGACGCCGGCCGCGCGCGCGATCTCCTCGACGGAGGTCTTGCGAAACCCCCAGCGGGAGAACGCCTTGGCGGCGGCGGCCACGATCGCGTCGCGCTTCTCCGGCTCCACGGGGCTGACCATAGCACCGGATCGGTCATTCGGTCAATCCCGTGCGAAGTGCGCACGCCCTGGCGTTCTGCGCGGACCTCCCGGCCGCATGGCCGGTCCGCGGAGGACCGCCCCCGGGACCCGGCGCGGCGGGAGGTCCGCCGGCGAGTTCATGAAGGGCCCGCCGCGCGCACGCCCCCGGGCCCGCGTTGCGTGGGCCCGGGATGTGCCTGACGCTCTCGCCATGGGGAACGCGCGGTGCTGGGTCCGGGTCGCGCTCGTGGGCGCGGTCGGGTGGTGCGCGCTGGGCTGGCTCGGGGCGGGCGGTCCGGACGGCGGCCCCGCGGCCGCGGACCTGGGTCGGATCGAGCGTCTGCTCCAGCTCCACCTGCTCTGCCTGACGCCCCTCCTCCTCGCCACGACCGGGCTGCCAGGCTCGTCGCTCGCGACCCCGGCCGCCGCCTGCGTCGTCGTCTCGGCGGCGCTGCCCCGGGGCTCGATCGCGGCCGCGGCCCTCGCGGGCGCCTGGCCGCTCCTCGGCGCGTGGCTGCTCGCGGCGGCCCTCCGCGGCGCGCGCGGCCGCTGCGCCGGGCCGGGCGTCGACCAGCCGGGCGCCGCCCGCCTCGATGTCCCCGGCGCGGCCCGCGCCCTCGGGGTCGTGTTCCTGGCCGTCGGCGGCGGCTGGATCGTGGCCGCGCGCGCGGGCGTCGTCCTCCCGGGGCTCGACGCCGGCAAGACGCTCCTCGCCGCGATCCACGCCCACTACACGGGCGCGTCCGCGCTCCTGCTCCTGGGTGCGCTCGCGGAGGCCTCGGGCCCCGAGCGGCCCGGGGTCCGCCGCTGGGCCGCCCTCGTCGCGCTCGGCGTCGGCGTCGGCTTCGCCACGACGGGCGTCGGGATCGCGCTCGCACCGCCCCTCGAGGTCGTGGGCGCCGCGCTCCTCCTGCTCGCGCTCGGCGGGCTCGCGGGCGCCGGCGTCGTCCGCGCGCTCGCGGCGCCGGCGCCGCTCGCGCGCCATCTCCGGCTCGCCTCGAGCCTCGCGCTCCTCCTCGCGCTCGGGCTCGGCCTCGCCTACGCCGCGCGCGTCCCCCTCGGCCGCCCGACGCTCGTGCGCGCCGAGATGATCACCTGGCACGGCTGGACCGTCGCGCTCGGCTTCGTCCTGTGCGGCGGCGCCGCGGCGCTGCTCGACCCCGGAGCCCGCGCCCGCCGGCGCTAACGGCCCGGGCCGCCCAGGACCCGGGCCCACAGCGCGCGCAGCCGGGGGCGCTTGTCGACCGCGTGGAGCGAGAGCGTGCGCGCCACGAGGTCGAACGCCGCGTAGGTCCCGCGCTCGAGGACCGCCCGCCCGCGCGGCCGGTCGGGGCGGCCGAGCGAGCCCGCGTCGACGACGTAGCGGGACCGGGGGTCCCAGGGCACGACGACGGGGGCCGCGGCGGTCGGGTCGAGCCGATGGACCTCGGGGCCCCGGGCGCCCGGGCCGAAGGCGTAGATGGCCGGGCGATGGCTGTGCCCGCAGGCGACCACGGGCGCCCCCTCGAGGTCGAGCAGGCGCTCGGCCGTGTCGGGCCCGGGGTAGTCCCACCCGGGCAGCGCGTGGACGAGGTGGAGCGGCGCCGCGAGGCGCGGGCCCGTCACGACGAGCCGCCCCGGGAGCGCCTCGCACCAGGCGCGCGCCTCGGGGGTCAGGTCGCGCGGGGCGCCGGGCGGGCCCAGGAACAGCCGGCCGCCGCGGCTCCAGGCCTCGTGGTTCCCGCGCACGCTCCGGATCCCGCGCGCCGCGAGCGCCGCGACGAAGGCCGAGCTCGCGGCCGCGTCGGCGTAGCCGATGTTGTCGCCCGCCGAGAGGACCGTCGTCGCCGGGCCCCCCTCGCGCTCGAGCGCGAGGTCGAGCCCGATCGGGCACCCGTGCGGGTCCCCGAGCACGACCAGGCGCGTGACCGCAGCGCCCAGCGCGAGCGCCTCGGTCGGCCCGGCCTCGTCCGCGTCGTCGTCCGCCCCCACGCGCCCCCGCCGGCCCCGGCGGTCAGGCCCCGCGGTCGCGGAGGCGCACGACCGCGTCCTTCGCGGCCGCGAGCGAGGCCCCGGTCAGCTCGCGGTAGCGCTGGATCGCCTCGATCAGGCGGTTCGCGCGCACGAAGTCGACGAGCGCGGGGTCCTCCTCGGGCCGGACGGGCGCGGCGGGCCCCGGCGTCGGGGCGTGCGCCGGCGGGAGCACGCCCTCGCGCTCGAGGGCGTCGACCTCCGCCTTGGCCTGCGCGAGGGTCGCGCCCGTCGCGGCCCGGTGCAGCTTGATCGCCTCGATCTTGCGCCCGGCGGCGATCAGGGCGAGGACCTCCCCGCGGTCGGGGCCCCGCCCCGGCGCGCCGGGGGGGCGCG
>JANJTH010000629.1 GCA_024711205.1 Planctomycetota bacterium
AGCTCGGCCGCGGCCTGCGCCTCGAGCGCGCGGGCCTCGGCCTCGAGCGCCTGCTCGGCCGCGGCCCGCTCGAGCCCGCCCGAGGCGCCGGCCTCGGCCTCGCTCAGCTTCTGCCGGGCCTGCTTGAGCTCGGCCGCGAGCTGCGCCGTCCGCTCCTTGACCTGCCCGGCGACGAGCGCGTCGAGCTCCTCGAGGCTCAGCACGCTCACGGCGTCGACCTTCTCGGCCGTCACGTCCGCGAGCGAGAACCGGGGCGTGAGCTTCTCGAGCATGCGCATGGCGTCCATGGGCCCGTCCTCCAGGGGGCGCGAGGGTACCCGCGCCGGCGGGGGCGCCGCAAGGGGCGCTCGGGCGCCCACGCGCGCGGCGCGCCCGAGCGCGCCGGCCCGCGTCAGGCGCCGGCGCGCGCGACCGCGCGGACGAGGCTCCCGTCCTCGCGCGCGACGAAGCCGCGCCGCACGAGCCACGCGGTCACGGCCGCGGCCTCGGGGTGGGTCGAGCGGACGACGTTGTAGACGTAGCGCAGCCCGCGCGCCCGCGCCTCGTCCTCGAGGCGGGCGAGCGCGAACCGGCCCACGCCCGACGCGCGCGCGGCGGGGTCGGTCGCGAGCAGGACCTCGGCGTCGCCCCACACGACCTCGAGCCAGCCGTAGCCGACGACCCGTCCGTCGCGCTCGACCCGCCACCACTCGCCCGGGACCGGCGCGCCGGGCGCGAGCTCGCCGTAGCGGGCGTCGAACGTGCCGCGCGGCGCGCCGCCCACGATCCGCCGCTTCGGCTCGTCCCACACCGGGGCGCGCTCGCGCACCCACGCCAGCGCGCCCTCGCCCGCGTCCGTCATGGCCCCGCTCCTCCCGCGCGGGGCGTGCGGCCCCCTGCGCGGCGGCGCCAGGGTAGAGGGCGCCGCGCGCACGTCAACGGGCGGCCGCCGCGCAGGGCCGGGCCCGCGGCCTGCACCGCGCCCTGCCCCGCGCGCCGCGTAGAATCCCGGCGTCGCGCGGCCCCGAGGGCGGGCCGCCCCCCCGGGAGGCGCCCGTGCTCGGCAAGCTCGCAGACGTCCTGACCGACCCGAAGAAGCGCGACCTGGCCTGCGCGGCCGGGGGCATGGGCCTCCTGCTCGCGGGCGGCAAGCTCTCGGCGCTCGCGCTGTTCGCCAAGGGCTTCGCCGGGCTCGAGCGCCACTGGCGCGCCGCGCACCCCGAGTTCGAGGGCGACTTCGCCGCGCGCTGGCGGCGCGCGACCGGCTTCTACGAGGCCACGCACCAGGACCCCGTGAACCGCGCGCTCCACGTGGCCGGGATCCCGCTGATCGTCGCGGGCGCCGCCGGCCTGCTCGCCTGGCCCCGCTACACCCCGCCCTGGGCCGCGTCGTGGGCGGCCTTCGCGGGCGGCTGGACGCTCAACTTCATCGGGCACGGCGTGTTCGAGCGCAACGCCCCCGCCTTCGCCGACGACCCGCTCTCGTTCGTGGCCGGCCCGGCCTGGGACCTCACCCAGCTCGGCCGGCTGCTCGGCGCGGCGCCCGCGGCCGAGGCGGGCCACGTCGCTCACGAGGCGTCCGCGCCGCCGGAGGTCCCCGCGCTCGCACCGGCGCAGCCCGCGCTGACCTGAGTCACCCGCCGCCCCGTCGGAACGCGACGCGGCGCCACGCCCCAGGTTCCCCTCGAGGAGGGCCGGCATGCCTTGGTCCTGCGCCGCATGCGCCGTCGAGCTCGACGACGACGTCGCGTCCTGCCCGGCCTGCGGGGCGACGAAGCAGAGCTGGACGCTCCAGGCGGAGCGCACGCGCGCGCTGCGGATCGGCGGCGCCAGGGCGAAGCTCGAGGCCCTCGTCGGCGAGGACCTCGAGCCGCGACCGCGCGACGACGCGGGGGCGACGCCGTTCCCGACCCGGGAGGCCGAGGCCTGCCCGGTCCTCCCCAAGTCGACGCTCCTCGCCCTGCTCGCGGAGGGCCGGTTGCCCCCGCCGGCCCACCGCCTCGTCGCCCGGGTCCACCCGCGGAAGCTCGACCGCGCCGTGACCCTCACGGTCGAGCGCGCCCGCGCCGACGCCATCGCGCTCGAGGTCGACGGCGGCGCGCTGCCGCTCGTCGACGACGAGCGCTTCGACGTCCAGTTCCTCTGCGTCCACGGGCCGGAGGACCTCGGCGACCTCGCGCTCCCCGGCCTCGTGCTGGTCGACGTGAGCGACGGCGACGGCTACGCGCCCGAGGTCGAGGTCGCCGCCGTGCGCAAGCGGATCGAGCTCCCGACCCGCGACGTGAGCCCGGCGCGCCTCGAGATCCTCGAGGTCGAGGACATCTGCTTCGCGACGCGCCGCGAGGTCCTGCTGCCGGGGGGCTGGTCCGCGTCGGACGCGCTGACGGGCCTCTCGGCGGTCGCCGGCGCCCTGGAGCACGCGCGCAAGCACCCCGCGCGGCGCCTGCTCCTCGCCGGGCACACGGACACCGTCGGGTCGGTCCAGTCCAACCAGGTCCTGTCCGAGGACCGGGCCCGGAGCGTCCACCTCTACGTGAGCGGGCAGCGCGAGGCCTGGGCCGAGCACGCCGCGCGCCACGCCGAGCACGAGGACGCGCAGTCCGTCCTCAAGTGGGTCGCCTGGCTGCGCGGCTGGGACTGCGACCCGGGCCCGATCGACGGCGCCTGGGGGAAGGGCTGCGCGGCCGCGCTCGACCGGTTCCGCGCGCGCTGGGAGGCGGAGCGCGGGGGCCAGCTCCCTCGCAAGGCGGGCTGCCAGGCGACGGACTGGGCGGCCTTCTTCGACCTCTACGACGACGAGCTCGCCTTCAAGCTCCGCACGGACGCCGCGCGGGTCGCGGCGCTGCGGGCCGCGCTCCGGTTCACCGAGCCGCCCATGATCGGCTGCAGCGAGCGCTTCCCGACCCGGCGCCCGGGCGCGCCCGCGACGAACGCCGCGAACCGCCGGGTGGACCTCGTGTTCCTCCCGGACGAGGCCGTCCCGGCGCTGCCCGGCGACCCGCCCGGCGCCGCGATCTACGGGGAGGGCGGCCTCGCGCGCGCGTACCTGACCGTCGACGACGCCCTGCGCGAGCCCGAGCCGCCCTACGGCGACGCGCCGTTCGAGGACGTGCGCTGCGACTACGAGGCGATCCACGCCGCGCCCGCGCCCGACCCGGAGGAGGTCCGGATCGACCGGGACGTCGTCCACGACGTGCCCGCCCTGACCGCGTCGGAGGCCGTGGCGCCGGCGGTCGCATGCGCCGTCATGGTCAAGGCCTGGCGAGATCGCGTCGCCGTGGTCCCCGCCGAGGTCGCCGGGCGGACCCAGCACTGGGCGCCCTACGCGGCGGCGCTGGACGCGCCGGACGAGGAGGGCGCCCTCGACGGCCTGGGGCTCGCCCGGCGCCCCGCTCGCGCCTACTCCGCGCAGGAGCTCGTCGAACTGCTCGAGGAGCACGGCCCGGCCTGGGTGGCCGGGCTCGGCGGCGGCCCGGCCGGGGTCCGGGTCCTGACCGGGCTCGTGGACCAGGGCGGCCAGGTGCTCGTGCAGCTCAACGACCCGCGCCCGGGCGGCGGCAAGGTCAGCCTGCGCTACACGACCTTCGCCTACGAGCTCGGGCGCCACGCGGAGGCGCAGGCCGCCCCGCACCAGGCGCCGCTCCGGGCCGCCCACGCCTGAGCGGGGCGGCCTGTGTGAGGTCCACTCCGCGCGTCGCTCAGGCGTAGGCCTCCGCCCAGGCCGCGAACGGATCGTCCTTCGAGGCGTGGACCTCCTTCGTCTTCGTCCCCACGAGCTCGTGGGGCATGAGGCCCACGAGGCCGCCCAGGGGCTTCGCGGGCAGCTCGATCGCCTCGAGCACCGCGCGCACGCGCTTGCGCCGCGGCCCCAGCTCGTCGCGCGCCCGCTGCTCGGGGTCCTTGTCGTACCACACGAGCTTGTCGAACCCGAACGCCTGGTCCCAGAGGTTCCACGCCGCCGGGACCGGGACCCCGCCCTTCCCGAACCAGGCGCGGTACACGGCGCGCTCGTTGCCGGACGCCGCGAGCATGAACTTGAGCGCGCGGTGCGCGGGGACGGAGACGCCCTCGTAGCCCTCGCCCTCGGCGAAGTCCAGCAGCTCGTCGGCGATCCGGGTCATCGTCGCCTCGACGTCGCGCTCCACGTCCTCGAGGCCCTCGTGGAAGCGCTGGTCGTGCCCGTAGAGGACCGCGCGCGCGAGCGGCAGGGCGGGGAACACGAGCAGCCCGGCGATCTCGTCGTCGGAGGACCCGTTGTGGACCTCGCCGGCCTTCACGACGTGCTGCGCCCCGTCCCAGCGCGGGACCGCGCCCGGCGGGAGGTACCCCGACCGCGTGCGGTCCGCGGTGGAGGGCACGAGCGCCTTGACGGACGCGCCGTCCACGCGGCGCCGGGACGTCGACGTCGACGCGTAGACCTGGGCGACCGCGCGCTTCACGAGCGGGAGCGCGTTCTGGGCCCAGCAGCCGGTCTTGCCCTCGAGCCCGAGCACGTGCTCCGCGTGCCTCGCGAGGCGCTGCGGCGCCTCCCGGACCCGCGCCCGGAACGCGAGGACGCGGCCCGCGGCGGCGCTGGCCGCGTCGATCAGGCGGTTCTGGACCTCGATCGTGCGGTCGTTGGCGAGCTCGGGGCTCCGCTTCGCCTTCTTCGCCGCCTTCGCCTCCTCGACGAACCGCTCGACCTTGCCGTCCATCTGATCGACGAAGTCCTGGCCCTTGAGGTAGGTCTGGCCGTACTCGCGCAGCATGAACGCCTCGGACCCGACCATGGGGGCCTTGAGCGCGAGCTCGAGGTAGCGGGACCAGGGGTCGGCCCTCCCGAAGGTCAGGGTCACGGTGTCGCTCCCGACCCCCTTCGCGCGCTGCTCCGCCGTCGGGAAGCGCTCGGGCTCGCCCGCGCGCGTCCGCCCGAACTCGAACGTGCACTCGACCACCACGTCGCCGGCGGCCGTCGCGCGCGCGAGCGCGCGCGGCTCGTCGCCCGCGCTCTCGCGCGCCTGGGCGCGGGTGTCGTCGAACTCCCCCGGCCCCTTGGCGACCTTCCAGCGCAGCTTCCCGCGGCCGAGCCCGCCCGTGGGGTCGAACAGGGGGACCTGCGCCCCGGACGGGTCGAGGACGGACCCGGGGGCCGACTTGACCGGCGGGATCACCGTCGCCCGCACCTCGAGCGCCTCGTCGAGTTCGAGGGTCGCGAGGCGCTCCGCGCTCGTCACGAGCATGAAGTCGTGAGGCCCCGGGCAGCCCTGCGGGCAGCCGTCCACGGGGCGGTGCTTCTTCCCTGCCTTCTTCTTCGCGCGCTGCTCCTCGAGGTCCTCGAGCGCGTCGAAGGGGGTGGGCGGCTCGAGGAAGAGCTGCGGGCCGCGGCTGGCGCCGAGCCGGTGCGGGCGCGCGTCCCGCGCCCGGAGCCCCGCGCACGCGGGGTTGTGGCAGCGGTCGTCCTCCCACCAGACCTTCCACCCGCAGCGGCCCTGCGGCGTGGCCGCCTGGCACTCCCAGGCCCAGAAGACGGGGCCCCGCTGCCACGCCGCGGCGAGGCCCTTCGACGGGCGCTGGTGGTAGACGGCGTGGGCGATCCCCTCCTGCGCCGCGAACGCCTTGACCGCGGGGCTGTCGAAGCACGCCAGGTCCACGTCCCAGTCCGGCGGGAACCGGTGCGAGACGAGCTCGCCGCGGTAGTACGGGCAGCACCAGTGGTCGCGGACGGGCACGGAGTCCTCCGGGGCACGGTCAGGGGGCTGAGCGGTCGGCGCGTCGGGCCTTGGCCCGCGCGAGGGCCAGGGCGAACGCGCGCTCGGCGCGCGCCCCGGGCGGGAGGTCCGCGTCGTGGAGGACCTCGAGGACGGGCCGCGACTCGGGGCCCCGCTGGTCGAAGGCCGGGTCGACGACGAGCAGGAGCTCGAGGACGGTCGCGGCGGCGTCCTCGCCCCACAGCCCGTAGGCCCCGGCCCGCCCGACCGCCTCGCGGACGATCGCGCGGGCGCCGTCCTCGCCCAGCGCCGCGACCGCCTTCGGGGCGACCGCCCGCGCGTGCGCGAGCAGCGGGGCCTCGAGCCCTTCGCCGCCGCGACGGCGCGCGTGGTCGTCGCCGAGCGCCTCGAGCTGCTCCTGCCGGACCTCCAGCGCGGTCCGGCCGCGCGCGCGCCGGCGGGGGGCCGCGCGGCCGCGGACCGCCGCGGGCTGGAAGACCTCGACCGCCCCCGACCCGCCGCGCGCCGCGATCGCGGCGAGCAGGAACGGGGCCCCGGCGACCTCGTGGAGCCGGGCGCCGCAGCGGCCGCACGCGGGGTCCGCGAGGTCCTCGTCGCACACCGGGCAGGCCGACGCGCCGTCCCGGGCGCGGGCCGCGCCGAAGACCTGCGCGGCGTCGTCCTCCGCGAGGGTCGGGAGCAGCACCGCCAGGTTGCGCGGGTCCGTGACCTTGAAGGCGAGCGTCCGGCCCGTCCGCGCGTCCCGGACCCGGCCGAGGTCGCGCAGGTGGTGGAGCAGGACGCGCTCGGGCGCGGCGCTCCAGAGCGCGCTCGCCCAGCCCTCCTCGACCCCGCGCCAGGCGAGCGCGCGGTCGCGCGCGCACGGAGCCAGGAGCGCGGCGCGGTCTCGCTCGGCGGGCGCGAGGCGGCCCCGGGTCAGCGGCGTGGCCCCGTCCAGCAGGTCGAGCTCGCGCTCGGGCGCGGCCGGCCCGTGGACGAGGAGCCACGCCGCGAGGGGGGCTGGCGGCGCGAGGAGCGCCTCGGGCGCGCAGCCCGTGCGCCGCGCGACCGGCCAGGCGCTCGCCTGCCAGCGCGGCCCCGCGACGAGCCGCGCGCCGCCGTCGAGGTCGACCTCGCGCCCGTCCGGCAGGCGAACCCGCGGCTCGTCCCCGACGTGGACCAGCGCCCCCCGGGCGAGGGCGCCGGCCCCGTCGTCGACGAGGACCTCGGGCGGCGCGACGAGGGGCTGCGGGGCCTCGACCTCGCGCAGCGGGGCGCCGGCGGGCGCGGCGACCCCGAGGGCGGCGAGGGTCGCGGGGCCGAGCTGGAGCCCCGGCGCCCCGAGGCGCGGGCGCCGCCGCGCCTCGGGGCCGGAGGTCGCGACGAGCACCTGGCCCGCCGCCGCGCACACGACGGCCTGGAAGAGCGGCGCGCCGTCGCGCGCGCCATGGAGGAGCGCGCCCGCCTCGAGCCCGTCGACGTGCTCGAGCAGGCGCGCCACCGCCGAACCGTCGGTCCAGTCGAAGGCGATCGGCGCGCGGTCGGCCCCGCGCAGCGCGGTGCAGGGCCCGAGGTGCGCGGCGAGCGCCGCGGCCGTCGCGTCCGCGCGGAGCGCGACGCCCCACGCACCACCCCACCCCGCGAGGACGGCGGCCGCGGCGTCGGACGCGGGCGACACCGTGGTGACCCGCACGGCGCCGCGCGCCCCCGGGGCGGGCGGGACCTGCGCCCCGGGCGCGGCGCGCAGGGCCTCGCGCAGGGCCGAGGGCGCGCGGCAAGGCTCCCAGAGCAGGTGCGTGGGCGGGGCCGCGGCGTCGCCCCCCCCGGCCTCGACGAGGCGCAGGCGCGCCGCGCCCACCGCCACCACCTGCCCGGGCAGGAGCGGGCGCGTCGCCTTGCCGAGGGCCTCGCCGTCCACGGTCAGGTCGGCGCGGGCCAGCCCCTCGACGAGCACGCCGTCGCCCGCGAGGTGGAGGGCGAGGTGCGAGAACTGCACGCGCGCGTCCGAGAGCGCGAGGTCGCACCGGCGGCTCGCGCCGACCGTCGTGCGCGGCGCGGTCAGGGGAAGGCGCGCGCCGGCGCTCGCCCCCGCCTCGACGAGGAGCTCGAAGCCCGGGCCCGCGACCGGGCCGAACAGCGCGCGACGAACCTCGGCGGGGTCCGCGGTCGCGCGGACGATCAGCACCCCTCGCGGCCCCTGCGGCACCCGCACCTCGCTGGACGCCGACCCTAGCCCGGGCGGGGCCTCCGGGCAATCGGAGGTCGAGCGCCGCGTCCGCGCGGGTCGGGCGGCGGCGAGCCCGCGGGCGCGCCCGGTCCGCCGGGGCCGCCGTCCGGGCCGCCTCGAGCGAGCCCGGCCCGGGCGATCCACCACGCCAGCAGGGCGGCGGAGGCCGCGCCCTCGAGCCCGTAGGCGGCGCAGCCGGCCGCGGCGCCGGCGACGAGGTGGGCCGCGCGGTCCGGCCCCGGCCCGGCCTCCTGCGCGGCGCGCAGGCGGG
>JANJTH010000653.1 GCA_024711205.1 Planctomycetota bacterium
CGCGCCGACCTCGCCCGCGCGGACGAGGCGCGCGCCGCCCACGTCCGGCTCGCGACCGACGAGGCCGAGGACCTGCCGCTGCGCCGCGCGGCCGTGGCCGCGCTGCGCGAGCACACCGCCCGCCGCGGGTCGCCCGGCCCCGAAGCCGAGGCCGCCCTCGCCGACCTGTTCGCGCGCGCGACCGGGCCGCTCCGCGGCGACGTCGCGCTCGCCCTCGCCGAGACGGGCGGCGCCGAGACGCGCCGCGCGCTCGAGGAGGCGCTCCGGCAGGCGGCCGACCCCGCCGAGCGGGCGGCCCTGGCCCAGGCGATCGACGCGCTCCGGCGCCGCGTCGTCGCGGACTGAGCCTCGGCCCCGACCTGGCCGCGCGCCGCCCGGCCGCCCGGGGTGAGGCCGGCCCCGGCGGCCGGCGACCGCTGGGCACGGGCGCCTTGCCACGCGCGGGCCGCTCCGCGACGATCCCCGGCCACGCGCCGGGCGCTCGAGCAGGCGGCGCGCGCGGGAGGGGCCATGGAGATCCGGCGGATCGGCGTCATGACGGGCGGCGGCGACTGCCCGGGCCTCAACGCGGTGATCCGGGCCGTCGTGATCGCGGCCCGCGCGCGCGGCTGGGAGGTGCTCGGGATCGAGGACGCCACGAGCGGCCTCGTCGACCTCGACTACCGCTCGCCGCACGGGAACCGCTGGCTCACGGTCGACGACGTCGAGCGCACGCTCGCGCGCGGCGGGACGATCCTGGGCACGTCGAACCGGAGCGACCCGTTCAAGTTCGTGGTCGAGCGTGACGGCCGGAAGGTCGAGGCCGACGTCTCCGACCGCGTGGTCGAGAACTTCCGCAAGCTCGGGCTCGACGCGCTCGTGAGCATCGGCGGCGACGGGAGCATGCGGATCGCCCAGCGCCTGATCGCGAAGGGGATCCCGATCGTGGGCGTCCCCAAGACGATCGACCAGGACCTCGCCGCGACCGACTACACGTTCGGCCACCAGACGGCCGTCCAGACGGCGACCGACGCGATCGACCGGCTCCAGGACACGGCCGAGAGCCACGACCGCGTCATGCTCGTCGAGGTCATGGGGCGCGACGCCGGCTGGATCGCGCTGCACGCGGCGATCGCCGGCGGCGCGCACGCCTGCCTGATCCCCGAGATCCCCTACCGGATCGCGCCGATCGTGGACAAGGTGCGCGCCCGGCGCGCGGCCGGGCACCCCTACAGCATCATCGTCGTCTCCGAGGGCGCGCACCCGGCGGGCGGCGCGCAGAGCCACGAGGGGCCGCGCGAGCTGGGCGCCATGATCCGCCTGGGCGGGATCGCCGACCGGGTCCGGCGCGAGCTCGAGCCGCTGCTCGAGCTCGAGGTCCGCGCGACCGTGCTCGGCCACCTCCAGCGCGGGGGCAGCCCGGTGCAGTTCGACCGGATCCTGGGCACGCGCTTCGGCGTGCGCGCGGTCGAGCTGCTCGCGGAGGGCAAGGTCGGCCACATGGTCGCGCTCAGGACCCCGGAGATCGTCGCCGTCCCGATCGCCGAGGCGGTCGCCCGCCCGAACCTCGTCGACCCGAACGGGCAGCTCGTCGCCGCGGCACGCGCCGTGGGGATCTGCTTCGGCGACTAGGGCCGCCGGACCGTGGCCTCCTCCACCTCGACGCGCACGGCCCCGCTCCAGGACCTCGTCCGGGCGTCCGAGATCGTCAGCACCCTCGCGGCCCACGGCTTCGGGTTCCTGCTCGACCAGACGGCGCTGACGCGCGCCGGCGTCCGGCAGCCCGAGCCGCCCGACGGGCTGGCGGCGGGGGCCCCGGGCGCCGCGGACGCCGGCGGGCCCGCGGGCGCGGGCGGGGCCGGCGAGGACGTCCGGTCGCTCCCGCTCGGCGAGCGGATCCGGCGCGTGCTCGAGGCGCTCGGCCCCACGTTCGTGAAGCTCGGGCAGGTCCTCTCGACGCGCGCCGACGTCGTGCCCGACGAGCTCGTGGGCGCGCTCAAGGCGCTGCAGGACCGGGCCACCCCGCTCCCGTTCGAGGTCGTGAAGCGGACGGTCGAGGCGGAGCTGGGCCGCCCGCTCGAGCAGGCGTTCGAGCGCTTCGACGAGCGCCCGCTCGCGACCGCCTCGATCGCGCAGGTCCACCGCGCGACCTACCGCCGCCCGGGCCCGGCCGGGGCCGACGGCGCGGCGGCGGCGGCCCCCGCCGACGGCGAGCTCGTCGAGGTCGCGGTCAAGGTCCAGCGCCCGGGGATCCGCCAGACCATGCGCTCGGACCTGAGCCTCCTCTACTGGCTCGCGCGCGTGCTCGAGGGGACGATCGAGGAGGTCTCGGCCTACTCGCCCGTGGCGATCGTCGAGCAGTTCGAGCGCGCCGTCGAGGAGGAGCTCGACTTCCTGCACGAGCGCCAGAACATCGAGCGCGCGCGCCGCAGCTTCGCCGGGCGGCCCGACCTGCTCGTTGTGCCCGAGACCTTCGCCGAGGTCTCGAGCCCGCGCGTGGTCACCATGTCGTTCCTCGACGGGGTCAAGATCACGGACGTCCGCGACGACCCGCGCTACGACAAGGTCGCGCTCCGCGACCGCCTCGTCGAGGCGGCCTTCCACCAGGTGTTCGAGGACGGGTTCTTCCACGGCGACCCGCACCCGGGCAACGTCCTCGTGCTCCAGGACGGCCGGCTCGGCATGATCGACTTCGGCCTGTGGGGCCAGCTCACGAGCGAGCAGCAGGACGTGCTGCTCCAGTGGCTCGCGGCGATCGCGCTCAAGAGCCCGAGCACGCTCGCGCGGCTCACGCTCAAGATCGGGCGCGTGGGCCCCGGGTTCGACCGCGCCCGCTACGAGCGCGACGTGCGCGCGCTCATGGACCGCTACGTGGGCGTCGAGCTCGACAAGCTCGACGCGTCCTCGATCATCACGGACTCGATCGAGGTGATCCGGCGCCACCGGATCCAGCTCCCGCCCGACTTCGCCGTGCTCGCGCGCGCGACCGCCACGCTCGAGGGGATCGTCCGGCACCTGTTCCCCGACCTCGACGTGCAGGCCCTGATCCTCCCCTACGTGCAGCGCCTGATCCTGCGCCGGTTCGACCTCACGCGCGCGGGCCCCGAGGCCATGAGCCTGCTGCTCGGCCTCCAGGACTTCGTGAACGAGGTCCCCGTCCAGATCGAGCAGCTCCTCGCCGACCTGAGCGCGGGGCGGTTCCGCGTCGGCCTCCAGGGCGAGGCGTTCGAGGACCTGACCCAGGTCGGGCGCGTCGCCGGCACGCGGACGACGCTCGCCGTCCTCGGCGGGGCCGCCCTCGTCGCGGGCGGGCTCACGCTCGCGCCCGTGCAGGCGCACGTGCTCGCGCGCGCGGACGCCCCGGCCGCGCTCGTGGTCGCCGCCTGGGCGCTGCCCGCCCTCCTGCTCGCGTCGTCGACGCTGGCCTTCGGGGGGCTCGTGCTCACCTACCTGTTCCCCAAGGGGCTCCGGAAGGTGCGCCTGACCCGGCTCCTGTTCTGGCGCCGCCCGTCCTGACCCGGGCCGGCCGGCCCTGCCGCGAGGGCCGGCAGGTCAGTAGCGGCTGTAGCCCTTGACCTTGGGCGCCTCGTCCGCGGGCGGCGCGGGCGGCTTCTTGGCCGGGTCCTCGGGCTCGACGCCCTCGCCGAGCCGGTGCGACTCGAAGCCCTTCGGCTTCTCGAGCGTGGTCGGGTCGATCTTCTTCTTGCGGAACCGCCCGAGCACGAAGCCCTTGACCTTCGGGTTGTTCACCCCGGCCGGCCCGAGCCCGTCGATCCAGCCCATCTTCTTGGCCGCCTCCTCCTGCTTGGCGGCGTCCTCGGCGGCGGCCTTGTCGGCCTCCTTCTTCGCCTGCTGCTTCTTGCGGAAGGCCTCGAAGTCGTCCACGCGCTCCTCCGGTGCCCCCCGAGCGTAGCGGGCGGCCGCGCCCCGGGCCAGCCGGGGCGCTCAGCACTCCGTGACGTTCACGGGCACGCTCACGGCGAGCCCGCCGCGGGCGGTCTCCTTGTACTTCGTGCTCATGTCGGCGCCGGTCGCGCGCATGGTCGCGATCACGCGGTCGAGCGAGACGTGGTGCGTCCCGTCGCCGCGGAGCGCCATGCGGGCCGCGTTGATCGCCTTGACCGCGCCCATTGCGTTGCGCTCGATGCACGGGATCTGCACGAGCCCGCCGATCGGGTCGCACGTGAGCCCCAGGTTGTGCTCCATGCCGATCTCGGCCGCGTTCTCGACCTGCGCGGGCGTGCCGCCGAGCGCCTCGACGAGCCCGCCCGCGGCCATGGAGCAGGCGACGCCCACCTCGCCCTGGCAGCCCACCTCCGCGCCCGAGATCGAGGCGTTCTCCTTGTAGAGGATCCCGATCGCGCCGGCCGTGAGGAGGAACCGGACCACCCCGTCGTCGCCGCTGCCCGGGCAGAACCGGTCGTAGTAGTGGAGCACCGCGGGCACGATCCCGGCGGCGCCGTTCGTGGGCGCCGTGACGACGCGCCCGCCGGCCGCGTTCTCCTCGTTCACGGCGAGCGCGTAGAGGTTCACCCAGTCGAGCGTCGTGAGCGGGTCGCGCAGCGCCGCCTCGGGCCGCCCCGTGAGCTCGCGGTGGAGCCCGGGCGCGCGGCGCTTGACGTGCAGGCCGCCCGGGAGGGTCCCCTCGGTCCGGATCCCCCGGGCCACGCAGTCCTTCATGGCCTGCCAGATCCTCAGCAGCCCCGCGCGCACCTCGGCCTCGGGCCGACGCGCGACCTCGTTGGCGAGCACGAGGTCGGCGATCGCGCGCCCGTGCTCGCGCCCGAGCCGGAGCAGGTCCTCGCCCGAGCGGAACGGGAAGGGGAGGTCGGGCGTCGGCGCGCCCAGGCGGTCCTCGCTCGCGGCGGCCTCGTCGACCACGAACCCGCCGCCGATCGAGTAGTAGACGCGCGCGAGCAGCTCCGCCCCGGCCGCGTCGCGCGCGGCGAACCGCATGCCGTTCGGGTGGAGCGGGAGCGCCTTGCGCCGGTGGAACACGAGGTGCTCGCGCTCGACGAACGGGACCTCGTGTCGGCCGAGCAGCCGGAGCGCGCGCCCCGCGCGGATCGCGGCCAGGCGCGGCTCGATCGCGTCGACCGCGACCTCCTCCGGCGTCTCGCCCTCGAGCCCGAGGAGCACGGCCTTGTCGCTGCCGTGCCCCTTGCCGGTGGCGCCCAGCGAGCCGAACAGCTCGACCGTGACCCCCGCGGTCCGCTCGAGCAGGCCGCCCTCGTCGAGGGCCCGCGCGAACCGGCGCGCCGCGCGCATGGGGCCGACCGTGTGCGAGCTCGACGGCCCGATCCCGATCCGGAACAGCTCGAAGACGCTGATCGTCATGGACGCCTCCCGTGCCGCCGCGCGGCGCGACCGACGCCCCTCCCCCTGGCGGGGCCCTCACGCCGCGTCCGCTCCGCGCTCAGCCCGGGCACGGCCGTCCTCCCCCCCGGTCGGCCGGCCATGCCCGGACCTCCGGCGTCGCTCAGGCCGAGCGCTCGACGGGCGCGTCGGCCGCGTCGAGCCCCGGCGGCGGCGCGGGCGGGCGCGGCGCGGCCCCGCCCTCGTCCGCCCCGAGCGCGGCCGCGAACATGCCCTGGAGCCGCCGCCGGAACGAGGCCCGCTCGAGCCGGTGCGTCTTGAGGATGTACGCGCGCTCCCGCACCGTCGACGACTGCGTGACGAGCCGGAAGATCTCCGTGCGCGGGATCAGGCCGAGCCCGCCCTGGCGGAGCCGCTCGTTCATGAGCACGTAGTTCTCCGCGCAGTACTTGAGCGTCTGGTAGTAGCCCTCGAACATGCCGTCCTTCATCTTGTCGAGGCGCAGCATGTTGTAGAAGAAGTCGTCCGGCTTGCTCTCGAGGTGGATCGTGCGGTCGCGCACGGCCGGGTCGATGTAGGCCTCGATCGCCTTGAGCCGCGAGTAGATCAGCTTGCGGTAGAGCTGCTCCACGTGGTCGAGGATGTTGTTGAGCGGCCCGTTGTAGGGCACGATCGGGTTGATCGTGACCACGCAGTCGAGCTTCATGCGCTCGGTGATCGCGCGCCGGCCGATCGTCTTGCCGATCGCCCCGTCCGCGAGGTCGTAGACCTTGCCGCCGCGGGCCGCGTCGACGAAGCGCATGGGGGTCGTGATCCCCGGGATCGAGCACGAGGCGCGGATCGCCTGGCTGATCGGCACGTCGTCGTAGGGCGGCATCCCGAAGTAGATCGTCGTGTCGGGGTCCGAGGGCGACGAGAGCGTCTGCGCGGCGTTGAACCGCTCGGCGATCACGAACAGGTGCTTGCCCGACTCGCGGACGGCCCGGAACGAGTTCACGAGCCCGTAGCGGGCCGAGAGCTCCTCGACGTAGTCGCTGATCCCCTCGCCCGTGAACAGCGCGCGCGGGAGGATGTCCTGCCAGGCCGTGAGCAGCTCGAAGCCGAGCCGCGAGGCGCGCCGGAGGTAGGGGAGCGTCGCGCGCCCGCTCAGGCGCGTCGGCACGCCCCGCTCGGGGCCGCGGCGCACGTCGTCGGCGAGCAGGCGCACGAGCCGGAGCGGCACGAGCGGCAGGTGCTTGAGCCCGCGCAGGTACTCCTTCCAGTCGGGGCGGAAGTAGTAGGTCACGGGGAACTGCAGGCACTCGCGCACGAGCTCGACGAGCGGCAGCCCCGAGACGACGCCGGACGCGAGGAGCGCGCCGCCGGAGATCCCGACCGCGACGTCGAACAGGCGCGGCACGTGGTCGCTCCGGCCGTTGCGGACCTCGGCCGGCATGCGCGCGAAGACCTCGTCGATCCGGCCCTCGAGCTCGCGCAGCGGGACGCCCGCCTCCGCCATGTAGTCGAAGAACGAGCGCTTGAGCTGCCCGCGCTCCTCGAGCGGGCGCACGAGCTGGTCGAGCCCGATCAGGTGCCCGAGCCCCTTCGAGGTGCCCACGAGCCCGCCGCCGCCGAAGCAGATCGCGTTGAGCTTGCCGTCCACGCAGTCCCTCCCGCCCGATCGCGTCGAGCGTAGCACCCGGGCCCAGGGCCGACGACGGCCGTGGCTGACCGCTCTGGGGGTCGGCCTCCGCCCTCCTGCCCGTCCCCGTTCCCGCGCAGGTCGCCAGGAGCCGCCGCGCTTCCCGATCCCGCGGTCGTGCGAAGGCCTCGCCTTCTTGCAGCGGCCAGGAGCCCGGCGCCGGTCTCTTCGCCCCCCCCGAGGGCCCGCGCAGGGCCCCCGCGCCCGTATCCTCGCGGCCCCGCCGCAGGCGCCGCGCGCGCCCGGCCGGGCGGAGGCCCCGTGACGTCGACCCCGCGCCCCCCACGCCGCGCCCACGCGCCCTGGCTCCTCCTGCTCCTCACGGGCTTCGCGGCCGGCCAGGCCGCGGCGACCGAGCTCACGGCCGGCCCGCTCGTGGGCGCGACCGACCACGCGACGGCGCGCGTGTGGGTCCGGCTCGGCGCGCCCGGCCCGGTGGCCGTGCGGGTGCGCGCGGCGGGCGCCGCGCCCGACGCGCCGTGGACCACGCCGCCGCCCGCGCAGGCGCGCGCCGACGACGACCTGACGGCCGTGGTGCTCGTCGAGGGCCTCGCGCCCGAGACGGAGTACGACTACGAGGTGATCGCCCCCGACGCGGCGGCCCCGCTCGCGGCCGCGCGGTTCCGCACCCTCCCCGCGCCCGGGCAGGGCAAGGTCTCGCTCGCGTTCGGCTCTTGCCTGCACCTGGGGCGGTTCCCCGAGCAGCCCGTGTTCCGGGCGATCGCGGCGGCGCGGCCGAGCGCGTTCGTGTTCCTGGGCGACAACGTCTACTACACGAACGCCGACTGCGAGGACCCGGCGGCCATGTGGACCCGCTACCGGCTCCAGCGCCAGCAGCCCGACCTCGCGGCGCTCGCCGCGCGCGTGCCGCTCTTCGCCCAGTGGGACGACCACGACTACGGGCCCAACGACTCGGACCGGACCTTCCCGCGCCGGGCCCACGCCCGGCGCGTGTTCATGGGCTACTGGCCGGCCGCGAGCTACGGCGAGGAGGGCGAGGGGATCTACGGGCGCCACGTGCTCGGGCCGCTCGAGCTGTTCCTGCTCGACGACCGCTCGTTCCGCGACCCGAACCGCGAGCCCAACGCGCCCACGAAGACGATCCTGGGCGCGCGCCAGCGCGCCTGGCTGGTCGAGGGCCTCGCCGCGAGCGCGGCCCCGCTCAAGGTCGTGTGCACGGCGAGCCAGTTCCTGGCCCGCTACCACACGTTCGAGAGCTGGCAGCTCGCCCGCGACGAGCGCGAGGCGATCCTCGACGCGATCCGCGACAGGAAGGTCCGCGGCGTCGTGTTCCTCTCCGGCGACCGGCACCTGGCCGAGGTCACGCGCTACCCGGCCGAGCGGGTCGGTTACCCGCTGTGGGACGTGACCGCCTCGCCGCTCGCGAACCGGACGTTCAAGGTCGGCGGCGCGCTCACGAACCCCGACCGGGTGTTCGTGCACGGCGACGGCAACAACTTCGGCTGGCTCGAGGTCGACGCGGCCGCGCGGACCGTCCGGCTCGAGCTCCGCGACGAGCAGGGGGCGACGCTCTGGTCGGTCGTCGACCGCGACCTGCTCGCGGAGTGACGGCCGCGGGCCGCTACCGGCCGTACTTGAGCCGCTCGGCGAGCGGCTCGGGGAGCCCCGCCTTGCGGATCTTCTCGGCGGCGGCCGCCACGTCGTAGTCGACGCGCGTGATCTTGATCTTGCGCGCCTCGGTGTCGTAGATCGCGAACGACGCGCGCGGGTTGTCGTCGCGCGGCTGCCCGATCGAGCCGATGTTCACGAGCGCCCGCACGTCGTCCTCGAGCGTGATCTCGGGCTGCAGCGTGTAGCTGATCATGTCGCCCTGGAAGAACGTGATCGGCACGTGCGAGTGGCCGAGGAAGCACACCTTGTTCTCGAGCAGCTGGAGCGAGAGGTAGGCGTCGTAGGTCGTCTGGATGTAGTCGAACAGCTCGGGCGAGTAGAGCGTCCCGTGGACGACCGTGAAGTCGTCGAAGTAGTCGACGAGCGGGAGGCTGTTGAGGTACTCCTTGTCCTCCTCCGTCGTGACCTTGCGGGTCCAGAGCGTGGACTCCTTCGCGTAGCTGTTGAAGTAGTTGATGTTCGTCTTGCCGATGCACGCGAAGTCGTGGTTCCCGGCGATCGTCGACATCTCGTACTCGCGCACGAGCTTGATGCACTCGCGCGGGTTCGCGCCGTAGCCGACGATGTCGCCCAGGCAGACGATCTTGTCGCAGCCCTCCTTCTCGATGACCTCCAGGCACGCCGTGAACGCTTCGAGGTTGGCGTGGATGTCCGAGACGAGGGCGTACTTCACGGCGTCGGTCCTCTGCGCGGGGCGCGCACGTCTGTCCGCATGGTAACGGGGGGGGCCGGCGCTTACCATCCGCGCCGGGGGGCCCCGTGGTCGGCCAGCCGCTTGCGCCGGTGATCGTCGTCGGGGGCCACAAGGGCGGGATCGGCCGGACCGTGACCGCCGTGAACCTGGCCGCCATGCTGGCGCTCTCGGGGCGGCGGACGCTCCTGCTCGACCTCGACCCGAAGGGCGACGCGACGGCCGCCCTGGGGCTGCCGCGCGAGGAGGGGCGACGCGTCCCCGAGGACCTGTCCGATCCGGAGCAGCTCCTCGCGGCCTGCCGCCCCGCGCCGTGCCCGCCCGGGCTGGACGTGTGGCCGGGCGGACAGGCCCTCGAGGGGCTCCAGGCCCAGCTCTGGAAGGACGAGGACCCGCCGGTCGACCTGCTCCAGCGCGGGCTCGAGCTGGCCCGGCGGCGCTACCGGGCGATCCTGATCGACTCCCTGCCGGCCCTCGACCCGCTCGGCTGCAACGGCGTCTCGGTCGCCGACTACCTCGTGCTGCCGCTCTCGGGGCAGGCCTTCTCGGCCCAGGCCCACGTCGAGTCGCTCCAGGCGGCCGAGCGGCTCTGCTCGCGCCGGCTGCGGATCGTGGGCGTGTGCATCGGCGTGCGCCCCGAGGAGGTGCTCGGCGGCAAGCGCCCGCTCATGCCCCCCTCCTCGCGCGGGTCCATGGTGCTCGAGAGCGCGATCGCCTACGACGCGCACACGCTCCTCCAGGCGGCGGACCGCGGGCTGCCGGTGTTCGAGCACGCGCCGGGGAGCCGCGTCGCGCGCAGCTTCCTCGAGCTCGGGCGCGAGGTGATCGCCAAGCTCGTCGACGCGCCCGTCCCCGTCGGCTGACCCGGCTGGAACGCGGCCCCGGCTGCCTCTATCATGCGGCCCCACCCCAGGGGGATCCCCGCATGGACTTCGACGTCCTCGTCCACAAGCTCGCCAACCAGAAGGGCTGGAACCTCCTCTACCTGAAGGACGAGGACCGCTACCGCCTGCAGCTCGAGACGACCGGCGACCGCCGGCAGGACGTCTACGTCAGCTTCCGCAAGGACGAGCGCGAGGACTGGATCGCCGTGATCTGGAGCGTCCTCGCCGACGTCGCCGACTTCAACCTGAGCGACCCGCTCGAGCTCCTGCGCTTCAACTGGCGCAACGTGTGGGGCAAGCTCGCGCTCGTGGGCGACGACGTCGTGCTCGTGCAGCACCAGCTCACCGACGAGGCGAACTGGAACGAGGTCGGCCGCGCGGTCGAGGAGATCGGCGCGCTCGCCGACTCGGTCGAGGCCCAGATCTACGGCGACGCCGACTCCCGCTGAATTCCGAGCGGAGCCGGCCGAGGGGGCGTCGCGCGCCGCGCGAGGCCCAGGTCGCCGGCTCCGCACGGAATTCAGGGTGGGGAAGCCCCGCCCCCGACGGTAAGCAAGGCGCGCCTGCCCCAGCTTGGTCGGCGCCAGGGGCCGATCACCGCCCACGCGGGGCCTGGCCCCTCCGAGGCGCGCGCCCCGCGGCCCCATCCCTACGTAGTTTCGGTGGGAGCTCGGCGACGTGGCGCTCGCTGCTCCGGCGACGCCCTCCCTGCCGAGCTGCCTCCGAAACTACAGAGAGCCGGCGACGGTCAGCACGTCCGGGTCGACCGTGACGCGGGGCGCCTGGAGGTCGAGGCCGAAGGGCAGCGCCGGGATCGGGATCGGCGGGATCTTCGTCGCGTACTCGTCGAGGACGAGCGGGACGATCTGGACGAGGAAGTTCTCGAGCTCCTGGTCGGCGAGGTCGACCGCGGGCTCGCGGATCACGTCGACCGAGAGCGGGCTCGCCCGGAGCGTCTTGATCCGCAGGTGCCGGGGCTGGACCTCGAGGTCGGCGGAGAGCGTGGCGCCCACCCGGACCGTCACGAGCTCGAGCGGCGGCTGCCCGTCCATGTAGTCGATCAGGATCGAGAGCTCGATCTCACCCGCGTCGATCGCGAGCGGGGCCGTCGGATCCTTCCCGAACGTCGCGATCGGGGCGGACTGGAGCGAGACCTCGATCCGCATGGGCGTGGCCGGGTCGGGCGCGAGCGCGCGGACCTGCGGGAAGAAGGGGAAGAGCAGCTTGCAGTCGAGCGCCATGGTCGCGGTGGGCGATGGGTTCGCGCCGTCGATCACGACCTGGAGCCCGCCCGAGCGGTAGAGCGCGTGGGCGAGCAGGTTCACGGCGTCCGACGAGAGCTGGACCGCGAACGGCTCGTTCCCCACGACCTGCGGGCGGAGCTGCGTGTTGCGCGAGAGCACGCGGTCGGGGGTGCCCGCGACCGGGGTGCGCGCCCGGACCGTCGCGCCGCCCACGATGCCCAGGCCGGCGGCCTGGAAGCCGCGGGCCTCGTCGACCTGCACCATGAGCTCGAGCTCGCCCGGGGCCGGCGCGAGCGGGACCGGGACCGCGATCACGAGCGGCTGGTCGAGCCCGGCGAGCGACTTCGCGAGGAGGTCGTCCGACAGGTCGACGAGGAGCTTCCGGAGCGCGTCACGGACGGCGTTCTCGATCAGGCCCACGAACGGCGAGAGGACCGTGTTCACGAACCCGCTCGCGGCCTGGACGCGGAAGCCGTCGAGCGCGACGTCGATCCGCTCGATCTTGAGCCCGAGCGCGCGGGCGAGCGGCCCGGCCGTCGGGGCGACGACGTTGCGGTCGACCGTGGCCTGGATCGTGGCCGTCGCCCGCGTGGCGAACGCCGTCCCGCGGATCGGGGCGAGCGCGATCGGGTCGACCTCGACGTCGAGCTCGACCGCGTCGATCGAGACCCGGGCCGTGATCCCCGCGGGGGCGCCCTGGATCCCGACCTGCATGGGCTGGTGCCGCACGTCGGTCGCCGAGACCTTGGCGACGCTGCCGTCGACGAGCGGGTTGTGCTGCTTGATCAGCGCGGCGATGTCGAACTTGGCGGCCTCGCGGGACGCGATGTCCGCGACCCGCGACAGGCCGGTCGGGCTCATGCTCACGTGGACCGAGCGGGCCGCGGCCTGGTCGTCGGCCACGAAGGTCCCGTGCGTGACCGAGACGTAGCCGGAGGCGAGGTTCCCGAGCGCGTCGGTCGCCGTGACGGCGATCCGGTTCAGGCCCTCGTCGAGCGACACGAGCCGGCGGTAGGTCGCCCCCGTCGCCTGGACCGCCTCGCCCGCGATCGTGACCTGGCTCACGCCGTCCACGTCCTCGGCCTGGACCTCGACCATGACGCTCGGCGCGTCCGAGAGCGCGCCGCGCTCGGGGCGGAGGATCGTGATCCTGGGCCCGGTCACCGCCGGGTCGACGGGGGGCGCCTGGCTCGCGTCACCGCGGGGGAAGGGACCCACGGGCGCGGAGATCCCGGCCGCGACCGTGGCCGCCGCCGTCGTGCTCGCGAAGGGCATCCGGTTGCTCTGGTTGTTGCACCCGGCGCTGAGCCAGGCGGCCGAGGCGATCGAGAGCGCCCAACCGAGCCATATGCTGCTCTGCGGCATGGATTTCCCCTCCAGCGGACGCCAGTGCCAACGCAAATCACATACCCTGGGATGGCCTCGGCGCCGAAAGGACCTGCGCGTGACACGGCGGATTCGCGTCGCGCTGGCGTTTCCAATTCCCGAAGGGGGCCGTTCCTGAGACGCACGCTCCTCGAATCCCAGGCCGGACGGCGCATTGCGTCATGCGCGGGCGGAAGGGGGTTGCACGGGGGCGGGACGGCGACGACCATTGGCGCCCCCCGGAGGCATGTCCATGCGCGTTCGAGGCCGTCGTTCCCGACCGATCCCCATCCTCGCGCTCGCCGCGGGGCTCGCCGCCTGCTCGTCGGCACCTCGCATGAGCGGCATGGGCGGGCGCCTCGCGGCGGCCGCGACCTCGACGACGATCGAGATCCCGGCGCTCCCGCGCTCGCCCGAGGAGTTCGTCACGCTGCGCAACGACCTCGCCCAGAAGCCGGCCGGGGGCGCGGCCATGATGGTCGTCGCCCTGATCGTCTACGCGCAGGACGCCAAGCTCGGCGAGAAGATGGTCACGATCGCGGTCGAGCAGCGCTGGCTGCAGGCCGACGGCCAGGGCTACCAGGGCTACTCGCTCGGCCGCGCCGACCAGCAGCGGATCCGCGACCAGGTCGGCGTCCGGCCGTACATCGCGTACTCCTACGTCGCGGGCACGAGCCCCGAGGGCGGCTACGCGCTCCCGAGCGGCCCCCTCTCGATCGAGATCACCGAGGTCCGCGACGAGGGGGACGGCTCCTCGAAGGTCTTCGTGCGCTCGACGGGCGCCGACTCGCCGCGCCCAATCCGCCTGCGCCCGAACGACAAGGGGATCTGGAAGGCCTCGGAGTGGAGCTCGGTGCTCGTCGACGTGCGCCGCCCGACGACCAAGCAGGACGACCCGCTGTGAGCGACGAGATCTACGGGATCGAGGTCGAGTCGATCGACGGCAAGAAGCAGGACCTCTCGGCCTACCGCGGCAAGGTCATGCTGATCGTGAACACGGCGAGCCAGTGCGGGTTCACGCCGCAGTACGACGGGCTCGAGGCGCTCTGGAAGCGCCTGGGCCCCCGCGGGCTCGTGGTGCTCGGCTTCCCCTGCAACCAGTTCGGCGCGCAGGAGCCCGGCGGGACCGAGGAGATCGCGACCTTCTGCCGCAAGAACCACGGCGTCACGTTCCCCCTCCACGCCAAGGTCGACGTGAACGGGCCGACGGCGCACCCGCTCTACAAGCACCTGAAGAAGGCCGCCCCCGGCCTGTTCGGGACCGAGGGCGTGAAGTGGAACTTCACGAAGTTCCTCGTCGACAAGCAGGGCCAGGTCGTCGACCGGTTCGCCCCGACGACGACGCCCGAGGCCCTCGCGCCCAAGGTCGAGGCCCTGCTGTAGCCGGCATCCCCGGGCCGCTAGCCGCCCGCCTCGAGGCGCGCGCCGCGCTCGCGGGGGTCGAAGCGGCGGACCCAGCCCGCCCGGGGCCAGCGCGTGGCGGCGTCGTAGCGGGCGTCGCGGAGCACGGCCCCGGCGAGGTCCGCGTCGTCGAACGAGGCCCCCGCGAGCGCGGCCCCCGGCAGGAGGGCGCCCTCGAGGCGCGCGCCGTCGAGCCGCGCCGCGCGGAGGTCCGCGCGCGCGAGCGAGGCGCCGCGCAGGTCGGCGCCGCGCAGGTCGGCGCCGCGCA
>JANJTH010000765.1 GCA_024711205.1 Planctomycetota bacterium
AGCGCGGCGACCTCGGCCGCGAAGGCCGCCGCCGTCGGCGGCCGGGCGGCCGGGTCGCGCGCGAGCGCGCGCGCCACGAGGTCGCGCACCGGCCCGGGCAGGTCCGGGCGTGCGTCGGCAAGGGACGCCACGCGCCCCTCGGCGGCGTTGCGGAGCGCGTCGAACGCGGTCGCGCCCTCGATCGGCGGGCGCGCGGTCAGGCACGCGAAGAGGAGCGCGCCGAGCCCGAACACGTCGGCGCGCGCGTCGACCTCGCTCAGGCCGAGCGCCTGCTCGGGCGCGAGGTAGGCGGGCGTCCCCATGACCTCGCCCGTGAGCGTGAGCCGCGGCCCCAGCTCGGGCCCGGCGCCCGTCGCGCCGGCGAGCCCGAAGTCGACGAGGCGCGGCGCGCCGCGGTCGTCGAACAGCACGTTGAGGGGCTTGAGGTCGCGGTGGAGCACGCCGCGCGCGTGCGCGTGCGCGACGGCGAGCGCGACCTGCTCGCACAGCGCGAGCGCGTCCGGCAGCGGGAGCGGCCCGGTGCGCAGGCGGTGCTCGAGCGCGCCGCCCGGGAGCAGGTCGAGCACGACCCAGGGCGGCGACGCCTCGAGGTCGGCCGCGTGGACGCGCACGACGTGCGGGTGGTCGAGGCGCGCCAGCGTCTCCGCCTCGCGGCGCAGGCGCTCGTGCGCGAGCGGGTCGGGGCCGAGGAGCGTCTTGAGCGCGCGGCGCGCGCCGCTCCGCACGTCCTCGACCTCGAGCACGGCGCCCATGCCGCCCCGCGCGAGCGCGCGCACGACGCGATACGGTCCGAAGCTCGCGGGCTCGTCCACGGCCCTCCAGGGGACCACGCCGCCCGGCCGGCGCGGCATGCGGGCGCGGGCAGCGCGACGCAAGGCGCTGCGGCGCCGCACGAAGCGCCGCGGCGCGGCGTTCGCGAGGGGCGTGGGGCGCTGCATGGGGCCCGGCTCGTCGGGTAGGATCCGAGCGCGTCGCCGGGCCGCGCCCGCGCGGCGCGCACGGCGGGGAGCGAGGCCTGGTGTCGTTCACGGGTGACCTCAAGAAGCTCCCGCTCGCCGACGTGTTCCAGTCGATCCACCAGAACTCGCTCACGGGCGCGCTCGCGATCCGCGACGCCCGCGGCGAGCGGCTCGTCGCGTTCAAGGAGGGCTTCGTCAGCGGCTGCGCGGCGCCCCAGGGCGAGGAGCACGGGATCGCCGACGAGCTCGTCCGCCGCAAGGTGATCGACGAGAAGGACGCGCGCCCGAGCCGGTTCTTCCGCCGCAAGGGCTCGCTCAAGAGCTCGCTCAAGAAGAAGAACGTGCTCGACTCGGGCGAGTTCACCTCGCTCACGCGCTCGCTCGTGCTCGAGCGCGTCTACGACTGCTTCCTGCTCGAGGAGGGCAAGTTCGAGTTCCTCGAGGTGTACGACGCGAGCCGCTTCGACGACGACGAGCTCGCCGCCGAGCTGCGGATCGCCCCGGCCGAGATCCTCATGGAGGCCATGCGCCGGATCGACGAGTTCAAGCGGATCCGCCGCTCGATCCCGTCCTTCCGCGAGGTCTACGCGGCCACGCGCGGGCCGACCGAGGAGGACTCGCCGCTCGACCGGTCGATCCTCGAGCTGACGTCCGCGGGCACGCTCCAGCTCCAGGCCGTCCTCGACGAGGTGCCGAAGCCGCGCTTCCAGGTGGCCGAGGCGGTCATGGCGCTCGTGGCCCGGGGCGACCTGCGCGTCGCGACCGCGCCGGAGTACCTCGAGCTCGGGAAGGCCGCCGAGGAGCGGGGCGACCTCGAGAAGGCGGCCTCCCACTACGCGCGCGGCCTCGCCTACGAGCGGGGCAACGAGGAGCTGAACCAGCGGCGGATCGCGGTGCTCGAGCGGCTCAAGCGAAACGCCGAGGCCGCCGACGAGCGCAAGGTCTACGCGGGGGTCCTCCTCGAGCACCAGAAGCGCGCGCAGGCGCTCGAGCAGTTCGCGCGCGCGGCCGAGCTCGTCCCCGGGGACCCGCTGCCGCTCGAGCGCCTGCTCGACCTGCGGGTCGAGGACAAGGACCTCGCCCGCGCCCGCGAGGCGGGCGACCAGCTCGTGCGCGTCTACCTGCAGCTCGGGCTGTCCGAGAAGGCCAAGGGCGTCGTGCCGCGCCTGCTCGTCCTCGCCCCGCGCGACCGCGGGCTGCGCGAGCGGCTCGCCGAGGTCCACGCGGCGCTCAACGAGGCGGCCACCGCGGCCACGATCTGGAAGGAGCTCGCGCAGGAGGAGCTCGAGAAGGGCGACGTCGGCGACGCCGCCATGCTCCTGCGGCGCGCGCTCGACGCGCAGCCCGACGACCCGAAGGCGCAGGCGCTCCTCGTCGACATCGAGTCCGGCGAGCACGCGGAGCGCCGGCGGCGGATCCGCCGCGGGGTCGCGTTCGCGCTCGCCTCGCTCGTGGGCGGGCTCCTGCTCGCCCGCGCGGCCTGGGAGGCGCAGGCGGTGGCCACGCTCCGCGAGGTCCACCCGAGCCTGCTCCACCTCGCGGACGACGACCCCCCGGGCCTCCTCGGCGCGGTGCAGCTCGCGGAGCAGCACGCGGCCGTGTTCCCGGGCAGCTTCGCGGCCGGCTGGGACCTCGAGATCGCCGAGGCGCTCGCGCGCCGCTTCGTGACCGCGACCCGGCTGGACGCGGCCGAGCCGCGCTGGGGCAAGGCGCCCGCGGCCCCGCTCGACGCGAGCGACACGCTCGCGCACCTCGGCGAGGCGCTGCGGCCGGAGGGGGGTGCGCCGACGCTCGCCGAGCTCGTCGCCGCCGCGGAGGCCGCCCACGGGCGCGGCGACCGGGCCGGCGCCTGGTCGGCGCTCGCCGCCGGGCTG
>JANJTH010000162.1 GCA_024711205.1 Planctomycetota bacterium
CGGCCGCCGCGCTCGAGGACGCCCTGCGCGCGGACGCCGCGAGCGGGCCCGCGCTGGGCGGGCTCGGGGCGGCGCTGGTCGCCGCGCTCGCCGCCGCGGCCGCAGCCCTGCCGCCCGATGCGGGCGTCGACCCGTGACCCGCCTCGTCGTGGTCGCCGAGGACGACCGGCACATCGCCCGGCTGGTCGAGCTCGCGCTCGAGCCGCTCGGGCTCGCGGTCGAGCGGCTCGCCGACGGCCTGGCGGCCCTCGAGCGCCTCGGCCGCGCCCCGCCGCCGGACCTCGTCGTCCTCGACCTCACGCTCCCTGGCCTGGGCGGGCTCGAGGTCCTCGGGCGCCTCCGCGGCGAGGGGCCCGCGCGCGCGGTCCCCGTGCTCGTGCTCTCGGCCCGCGGCGACGCCCAGCGCCGCGCGGCCCTCGAGGCCGGGGCCACCGAGTACCTGAGCAAGCCGTTCGACGTCGAGCAGCTCGCGGCGCTCGCGGCGCGCCTGCTCGCCGCGGGGCCGGCGCCCGCGGCGGCCGCGGAGCGCGCCCCGTGACCGAGCGGGTCCCGGGTCGCCTCCTGCTCGTCGACGACGACCCGCGCCTCGTGCGCCTCGTCACGTTCGAGCTCGAGGAGGAGGGCCTCGAGGTCGTCGCCGCGGCGACCGCGCGCGAGGCGCTCGAGCGGGTCGAGCGCGACGAGCCGGAGGCGATCGTCCTCGACCTGAACCTCCCGGACCTCCCCGGCAAGGAGCTGCTCGAGCGCCTCCGCCGCGAGCGCCCCGACCTGCCGGTGGTCGTCCTGACCGCCGAGGGCGCGATCAGCGAGGTCGTCGAGTGCATGCGGCTCGGCGCGGTCGACTTCGTGCAGAAGCCGTTCGACCGCTCGCGGCTGGTCACGTCGATCGCGAACGCGCGGACGCGCGGCGCGCTCGAGGCGCGGATCCGCTCGCTCGTCCACGAGCTGCGCCGGGGCGAGGGCATGGGCGCGATCCTCGGCGAGTCGCCCGCGCTCCGGCGCGCGGTCGAGCTGCTCGAGCGGGCGAGCGCGAGCGACGTGACGGTCCTCCTCGAGGGCGAGAGCGGGACCGGCAAGGAGGTCGCCGCGCGGGCGATCCACGCGGCGGGCGCGCGCCGGGACGGCCCGTTCGTCGCGATCAACTGCGGGGCGCTCCCCGAGGGCCTGATCGAGAGCGAGCTGTTCGGCCACGAGCGCGGCGCGTTCACGGGCGCCACGAGCGCGCGCGCCGGCGCCTTCGAGCAGGCCGGCGCGGGGACGCTCTTCCTCGACGAGATCGGCGACCTCCGCATCGACCTCCAGGTCCGCCTGCTCCGCGTGCTGCAGGAGCGCGCGATCCAGCGCGTCGGCGGGACGCGCCTCCGCCCGGTCGACGTGCGCGTGATCGCGGCCACGAACCGCGACCTCCTGGCCATGGTCGCGGCCCGGGCCTTCCGCGAGGACCTCTACTACCGGCTCGCCGTGTTCCCGGTCCGGCTCCCGCCGCTCCGCGAGCGCGCGGGCGACGTCATGCTGCTCGCGCGCGCGTTCCTGGCCCGGTTCGCGGCCCGGCACGGGCGCCGGCTCGAGGGGTTCGAGCCCGACGCGGCGCGCGCGCTCGAGGCGCACGCCTGGCCCGGCAACGTCCGCGAGCTCGAGAACGTGCTCGAGCGGGCCGTGATCCTCGAGAACGGCCCGCGGCTCGGGCGCGCGAGCTTGCCCGACGCGCTCGGCGGCGGGGCGCCGCCGGGTCCCCCCGAGGGCGGCGCGCGCGTCGCGGCGCCGCCCGTCGCGGCCCCGGACGACGACGCGGCCGGGCAGATCCTCCCGCTCGAGGAGGAGGAGCGGCGCGTCGTGGCGCGCGCGCTCCGCCGCACCGGCTGGAACGTGCGCGCGACCGCCGCGCGGCTGGGGATCGGCCGCGCGACGCTCTACCGCAAGATCGAGCGCTGGGGGCTCAGGCCCGAGGGGTAGCGCCCGGGCCCGCCCGCGCCGTCAGAGCAGCTCGACCGCGATCGAGGCGAGCTTGCTCCGCTCGCTCTTCGTGAACAGCACGTGCCCCGCGACCTCCTGGCCCTGGAACCGCTCGGCCACGTAGGTCAGCCCGTTGCTGCGGCTGTCGAGGTAGGGGTTGTCGATCTGGTACGGGTCGCCCGTGAGCACGAGCTTCGTGTCGTTGCCGACCCGGCTGATGATCGTCTTGACCTGGTGCGGGGTGAGGTTCTGCACCTCGTCGACGATCATGAACTGGTTGTGGATCGAGCGCCCGCGGATGAACGTGAGCGGCTCGATCTCGACGACGCCGCTCTTGAACAGGTCGTGCAGCTTCTTGTCGGCCTCGCCCGGCTCGCGGCGCTCGCGCAGCACGAACTTCATGTTGTCGAAGATCGGCTTCATCCAGGGCATGAGCTTCTCCTCGGCCGTGCCGGGGAGGAACCCGATGTCGCGCCCGAGCGGCATGACCGGGCGCGCGACGAGCAGCTTCTCGTAGACGTGCTTGCGGATCGTCAGGTGGAGCCCGGCGCACAGCGCGAACAGCGTCTTGCCGGTGCCCGCCTGACCCACGAGCGTGACCAGGCTCACGCTCGGGTCCATGAGCAGCTCGAGCGCGATCCGCTGCTCGACGTTGCGCGGCGAGACGCCCATGACGGCCTCGCTGCCCGCGTCGAACGCGCGGAGCGACGCGCGCCCCTCGGGCCCGACCCGGCGCGGGCGGGTCAGGAGCGACCGCTTCGGGTTGCCGCGCTCGCGCAGGAGCACGGCCTCGTTCGGGCGGAGGTCCGCGAACGCGGGCCCCTCGACCTCGAGGTCCTTGTCCTTGTCCTTGCCCGCGAGGACCTGCGCGTCGACGTCGACCGCGCGCCAGCCCGTGTAGAGGTCGTCGGGGGCGGGGACCTTGTCGGTCTCGAAGTCCTCGGACGGGATCCCGAGCGCGTCGCACTTGACGCGCACGTTCGCGTCCTTCGAGACGAACACGACGTGGTGGCCCTCGCGCATCAGCCGGTAGGCGATCGAGAGGATCCGGTTGT
The DNA here is from genome assembly GCA_024711205.1 of Planctomycetota bacterium. Taxonomy (GTDB): domain Bacteria; phylum Planctomycetota; class J058; order J058; family J058; genus JANJTH01. Next base: position 3,009 of record JANJTH010000162.1, read on the forward strand.
CGGGGGTGTCGCCGCGCAGCCCGTGCTCGAGGAGGCACACCGTCCGCAGCTCGACCTTGATCCGGCCGCCCTGGTCGTTGATCGGGGCGCCCTCGCCCTCGCCGAGCGAGCCGCGCGCGCGCGCGCCGTCGAGGATCCGGATCACGGCCCGCGCGTTCCGGCCCAGCTCGTCGTTCGTCGACTTGAACCGGTCGAGCTCCTCGATCACGTCGACCGGCACGACGACGACGTTCTCCGCGAACTTCGTCACGCACGCGGGCGAGTGGAGGAGCACGTTCGTGTCGAGGACGAAGTGCTTGAGCGGGGACTGGATCATTCCGGCACGGCTCCGTCGCGCTGGCCGAGGGCCGCCCGGAGGAACGCCTCGCTGGCGTCGTAGCCGGGGGCCCGGCAGAACTCGTCGATCTCGAGCGGCCCGAGCGCGTCGCGGTGCGGCGCGAGGCGCTCCTCGCGGAGCGCGTACTCGAGGAGCGCGGGGCCCCAGCGGGCGAACCGCTCGGGCGGGGGCGCCTCGCGGAAGCTCCGGTCGAGGTAATCGCCGAGGGTGTCGGTCCAGAAGTCGCCGCCGCGGGCGCGCCGCGGGGGGGCCCCCGTCAGCTCGGCCGGCCGCCGCAGCTCGAGGGCCCCGCGGGGCAGCTCCTCCGGCCCGCCGCAGCCCGGCGCCGCCAGCGCCAGGGCCAGCACCGCGCCCAACGGGCCGGGGGACCGGGCAGGCGGCGCGGGGCGTGGGCGGCGGGCGCGTGGGCTCACGCGGGCTCCTCGGGCGCGGGGGGGCCGGCGACCTCCCCGGCGAAGGGGGGCGAGAATACCGCCGGGGTCCGACGCCCAGCGGCGTCCGCCGGCCCGGCGGGCGTCGCCGGGGGCACGGGGTCGTGGCCTCCGTCGCTCAGGGGCGAGCAGCGCAGGAGCCGGAGCCCGGTGAGCAGGGCGCCGCGCAGGGCGCCGTGCCGCCAGCACGCCTCGAAGCCGTAGCGCGAGCAGGTCGGCTCGAAGCGGCAGGCCGGCGGCATGAGCCGCGAGAGCGTGAGCTGGTAGAGGCGGATCGCGAGGAGCGCCGCCGCGCGCAGGGGCAGGTCGAGCGGCAGCGCGAGCCAGCGCCAGGGCGCCGGCAGACCCCGCGCGGCGAGCCAGCGGGCGAGCGGGGGCGTCCCCGCGGGCGGC
>JANJTH010000879.1 GCA_024711205.1 Planctomycetota bacterium
ACGCGGGGGCGCAGGCCGAGGCGGCGACGGCGCGCGCGCTCGCGGCGCTCACGCGCGGCGAGCACGACGCCGCCGAGGAGGCGGCGCGCGAGGCGACCTTCGCGCGGCCCGACGACGCGCGGGCCTGGGCCGCCCTGGCCGAGGTCGTGCTCGCGCGGCGCCGCCCCGTCGAGGCGCTCGCGCGCGCGCGCTGGTCGCTCGGGCTCGCGCCCTCGGCCTGGGCCTGGATCGTCGCCGCGGAGGCCGCGTGGTCCGACGGGCGCGTCGAGGAGGCCGAGGCCGCGGCCGCGGCCGCGGCCGGCCTCGCCCCGGACCCGGCGCTCGCGCGCCGGCTCGCGCGCCTGCGCGAGCAGCTCGGGGAGTAGGAGTCGAAGGCCATGGACGCGGACGACCTCCTCGCCTGCCTGGAGCACTACCGTGACCAGCACGGCGTCAAGCAGGTGTGGGGCGGCCGCAAGAAGGGACGGGCGCCGGACGACCCGCCTCCCGCCGACGACCCGGAGGTCCGGTGGTGGTGCGACCACGTCGGCCTGGACGGCCGCGGTCGTCCGTGGCGAGGCGGGCCGCCGATCGCCTACGGCGGGGCGTCGGCCTGGGACATCCTCGCAGCCTGCCTCGAGCTCGAGCGCGCCGGGCGGCTCCGACGCGTCCGCCGACGCGTCGTCGGACGGGGGCGCAGCTACTTCGAGCTGCTCGACCGGTGAGCGCGCGCGCGGCGCCCGGGGACGCCGGGTCGCTCGACCAGGACACGCTGCGCGCGCTCGTCGCGGGGACGGCGGCCGAGACGGGCGAGCGGTTCTTCGACGCGCTCGTCGAGCACCTCGCGCGCGCGGTCGGCACGCACGCGGCCTGGGTGACCGAGTGGCTGCCGGCGGCGCGGCGGCTGCGCGCGCTCTCGTTCTGGGCAGGCGGGCGCCATCACGCGCACTACGAGTACGCCGTCGAGGGGACGCCGTGCGCGGCGGTCGTCGAGACGGGCCGGCTCGTCCACGTGCCCGACCGGCTGCTCGAGCTCTACGCGGGGGATCCGGACCTCCCGCCCCTCGGGGCGGTCAGCTACCTGGGCGTCGCGCTCCTCGACACGGACGGGGCCGTGCTCGGGCACCTGGCCGTGATCGACCAGCGGCCGCTGCCCGCGGACCCGCGCGCGCTCGCCGTGTTCGACGTGTTCGCCGGGCGCGCCGGCGCCGAGCTGCGCCGCCTGCGCCGCGAGCGCGACCTGCGCGCGCGCGAGCGCAAGCTCGCGGGCCTCGTCGAGAGCGCGCTCGACGCGATCGTTGAGCTCGACCACGACCTGCGGGTGACGGGCGCGAACCCCGCCGCCGAGGCCGTGTTCGGGCGCCCCGCCGGCGCGCTCGCGGGCCTGCGGCTCGGCGAGCTCCTGAGCCCGGCCGCGGGCGGGCGGCTCGCCTACCTGGCCGCGGAGCTCGCCCGGCAGCCGGACGACCGGCAGTCCGCGTGGATCCCCGACGGGCTCGTGGGCCGCCGCGCGACGGGGGCCGCGTTCCCGGCCGAGGGGACGCTCTCGCGCTTCACGGTCGGCGACGCGGCGTTCTACACGCTGATCCTGCGCGACACGGACCAGCGCGAGGCGGCCGAGGCGCGGATCCGCGCGCTGACGGACGAGGCGGCCGCGCTGCGCGCCGAGCTCGACGGGCGGCGCGGGTTCGAGGAGGTCCTGGGCGAGAGCCCGGCGCTCGCGGCGGTGCTCGCGGACGTGGCGCGCGTCGCGCCGCTCGACACGACGGTCCTGATCACGGGCGAGACCGGGACCGGCAAGGAGCTCGTGGCGCGCGCGATCCACCGGCGGAGCGCGCGCGCGGGCGCGGCGCTCGTGGCCGTGAACTGCGCGGCGATCCCGAGCGGGCTCCAGGAGAGCGAGCTGTTCGGGCACGAGAAGGGCGCGTTCACCGGCGCGACCCAGCGGCGGGCGGGGCGGTTCCAGCAGGCGCACGGGGGCACGCTGTTCCTCGACGAGGTGGGCGAGCTGCCGCTCGACCTCCAGGCGAAGCTCCTCCGCGCGCTGCAGGAGGGCGAGGTCACGCCGGTGGGGGCCACGCGGACCGAGCGCGTCGACGTGCGCGTGATCGCGGCGACGCACCGCGACCTGGCCGCGCTCGTCGCGGCCGGGACCTTCCGCGAGGACCTGCGCTACCGGCTCGACGTGTTCCCGCTCCGCGTCCCGCCGCTGCGCGACCGCGGCGACGACGTGGCGCTGCTCGCGGCGGCGTTCGCGCGCGACCTCGCGCGGCAGCGCGGGCTGCCGCCGCCCCGGCTCACGGCCGCCGACCGCGAGCGCCTGCGCCGCTACGACTGGCCCGGGAACGTGCGCGAGCTGCGCAACGTGGTTGAGCGCGCGCTGATCACCTCGCCCGACGGGCGGACGCTCGACCTCGACCGCGCGCTCCCCGAGGTCGCCCCGCGCCAGGGCGCGGCGCCGGGGCCGGCGCCCGGGGTCCCGCGCCCGGCCCCGGGCGAGGTCCTGACCGACGCGGCCCTCCGCGCGCTCGAGCGCGACAACCTGCTCCGCGCCCTCGAGGTCGCGGGCGGCAAGGTCTCGGGCCCGGGGGGCGCCGCCGCGCTGCTCGGGCTCAAGCCCAACACGCTCGCCTCGCGGCTCAAGGCGCTCGGGATCGCCAGGCCGCCGCGGACCTGATCCCGAGACCTCGGAGGCGGGGCTCCCGAGACTTCGGGACTCCCGAACCCTCGGGAGTCGGTGCGAGCGCCCGGGCAAGGGGATGCGTCACCAGGTCACCGGGCACGCCGTGTGTTCAGGGGTCCCTCGTAGTCGCGCAGGACGCGGCGACCCGAGGAGGAGACCGACATGGTGACGAAGGCGATGGCGAAGGTCGAGGCGCAGCTCAACGGGATCGACACGGCCCGCATGTTCGAGACGATCGAGGCGATCCGCTCGGACCCGGCGCTCGCGCGGTTCGAGTTCCGGGCCAGCAACGCGTGGGTCTCGGGCGGCGAGAACCGCTCGACGATCCAGGGCTTCTACGGGGCGGGCCGCGAGGACGACTCGCGCGCGGCGCCCTTCGTGTTCACGAACGGCGAGCCGCCCGTGCTCCTCGGCGACAACGAGGGCGCCAACCCGGTCGAGTTCCTGCTCCACGCGCTCGCGGGCTGCGTGACGACGACGACCGTGCTCCACGCGGCGGCGCGCGGGATCCGGATCGAGGCGATCTCGACCGAGCTCGAGGGCGACCTGAACCTGCTCGGCCTGCTCGGGCTCGACGAGGCCGTGAGCCCGGGCTACGAGCGGATCCGCATGAAGATGACGATCCGGGCCGACTGCAGCGCCGAGGCGCTCGACGCGCTGCTCGCCTTCGCGCACGGGCACTCGCCCGTGTGCAGCACGGTCTGCCGCCCGGTCCCGGTCGAGCTGACCTGGGTCCGGGGGTAGGCGGCCGGCGCGCCTCGTCGCGCTCTACCCCGGCCAGGGTCCGCGGCGCGCGCGCACGGTCCCGTCGTAGGAGGCCGACGCGAGCCACGGGACGCCCGCGACCGTCCAGGTCGCGAGCGAGGTCACGAAGTCGTCGTGGGCCCAGGTGGCCGCCTGGGCGGGCGGCCCCGCGGCGGCGGGGGACCAGACCCGCACGCGGTCGTCCTCGCCGCCGCTCGCGAGCGCGCCGCCCGGGAGCGCCACGAGCGCGCGCACGGCGCCCGCGTGCGCGGGCCAGGCGACGCCGTCGCTGCGCTCGACTCGACCCGCCGCGGTCCCCCAGGCGACGCGGCCACAGGGCAGCGCGACGAGCGCGCGCACGGGGTCGGGGCCCGGGGGGCGGAGCGCCTCGAGCAGCGCGAGCGTGCGCGCGCACCAGCGGCGAACGGCGCCGTCCTCGCCGGCCGAGAGGAGCGTCCCGTCGGGCGCGACCGCGAGCGCCCACACCCAGCCGGCGTGGGCCGCGACGGCGCGCGCGGCGCACGACTCCCCGTCGTGGAGCGGGTCGTGGAGCGTGATCCGGCCGTCCGCCGCGCCCGCGGCGACGAGGGCGACCGGGGCCGCGCCCGCGCCCACGCGGACGCCCGGGGCCGCGCCCGGGACCCAGGCGAGCGCGAGCACGGCCGCGCC
>JANJTH010000892.1 GCA_024711205.1 Planctomycetota bacterium
CGCCGGGTCGTCGCCGGCAGGCGCCTGCGTGGCCGCGCCGAACGCGACCGCGTCCCGGCCGCCCACGCCGCCCGCGAGGGCGAGGGCGAGGGCCACGCCCGCGGCGGTCCGCCGGCGGCGACGCGCGCGGCGCCCGGCGGCGATCCGCTCGGCGACCCACAGGAGCGGGCGCTCGACCCCCTCGGGCCGCAGGTCGACGGGCGGGCGCGCGACCCCGTCCTCGAGCTCCACGCGGCCGAGGGCCGACACGCCGAAGCAGGCGAGCGACGCCGCGGCCTCGGCGAGCGCGTCGAGCGCGGGGCCCAGGCCGCGCGCGCGCAGGAGGGCCTCGACGCGCGCGCCGTCCGTGAGCTCGCCCGCGCCCTCGAGCGCGTCGACCTTCGTGAGCACGAGGGCCAGGTGGGGCGGCCGCCTGCGCTCGCCGATCGCCTGCGCGAGGCCCTCGAGCAGGGCCACGGTCCGCGCGGCGGCGGCGCCGGCGCGCGCCTCGAGCTCGTCGGGCGAGACGAGGAGCAGCGCGGCCTCGCAGCCCGCGACCTGGGCGCACAGGTGCTCGACGAGCGTCGACGCGCTCACGTCGGTGAACGCGCGCTCGACGTCCTCGCCGCGCACGTCGAACGTGCACAGCCGGAGCGGCGGTCGCCCGGGCGCCCGGAGCACGAACGCGAGCTCCGCGGGCGCGGTCGTGTGGTCGGGGAAGCGGCGCTCCTCCGCCAGGAGCTCGACCCCGCGCAGCACGTAGCGCCGCGTGACCACGTCGGCCGCCTCGAGCCGCAGGCCCGGGGCGACGCCCCGGCCGGCGAGCTGCCACCACAGCGCGCACAGGAGCACGGTCTTCCCCGAGCCGCTGGGGCCCAGGAGCGCCACCGCGGCCTCGCCCCTCCGGCCGCCCGGGAAGCGGCTCTCCGCGGGGTCGCGGGCGATCAGGTCGTAGGTCGTCACGAGGCCTCCTCCTCGGCGGGCGGCGGCGCCAGGCGGCTCGCCGGGTGGACGCGGCGCACGAGCCGGACCTGGGTGTCGGGGTGTCGGGCGGCTGGATCGAGCCCCGCGCGGCGCGTCGGCCGCCACGGGCCCAGCGGCCCGCCGCGCGCCGCGCGCAGCGCCCACGGGCCGAACGCCTGCGGCCCCAACCCGGCCGCCAGCCGCGCGTAGAGGGCCGGGTCGAACGGGTCGCGGCACCACTCGCGCGCGCGCCGCGCGCCGGCCCCCGGCTGCGTGCCCCCCGAGGGCGGGGCGCTCCACAGGGCGTCCCCGTGGACGGCCTGCGCCACCTCCCACTCGACCTCGCTCGGCAGCTCCGCGCCCAGGCGCGTCGCCACGCACACGGCCTCCGACCAGGTCGTGCCCCGACGAGCGCGGTCGGCCTCCCGTGGCTCGGGCGCGCCCACGTCGCGCGCGCGCTGCGGACCCTCGCCGGCTCGAAGGACGGCCGCGACCGTGACCGGATCGAGGGCGCGCCGCGCGATCCAGAAGGGGGCGAGGGTGACGCGGGCGACCGGCCCCTCGTCGTCCGCGCCCTGTCCCGCGGCACGGCCGACCGGGTAGGTCCCGCCGGGGACCAGGAGCCAGGCCGCGTCGTCCTCGAGCCCGGGCCCCACCTCGGCGCAGGCCCGATCGAAGGCGGCGCCCAGGAGCGCGCGCCGGACCTCCGCCTGCACGGGCCGCAGCCCGAGGCTGGCCTCCTCGAGCCGGCCGTGGTGCGCGGCGAGGCGCAGCGCCTCCACGAGGTCCAGGGCCCGCTGGGCCTCGCTCCGATCGCGCTCGGCCTGCTCGAGCGCGACACCGAGCGTCGCCCCGATCGAGTCGCCACCCCCGCCGGGCCCGGCCAGCTCGTCCCGGGTCCGCCGCAGCGACGTGACGAGCCCCTCCGCGTCGTCGCGGGCGCGCGCCGCGGCCCGGGCGAGCCCGCCCAGCCGCCGCACCCGGCGCGCCGGGCCCTCCAGCCGCGTCCCGGCGAGCGCGCGGGCGAGCCGCCCGAGCGCCGCGCGCTCGTCGCGCCCGACCCCGAGGCGCCACAGCCGCGCCCAGGCGCGCCCCCACCACGTCGCCCCGTCGCCCGCCCCCGCCACGTCGCCTCCGGGGGCCCTGGCCCCACGGTCTGGACGCGCGCGCCGCCGCGCCCTGACGCCAGCTCAGGCCGCGGGCGTTGGGTGGCGTGGGACCGCGATCCCGAAGCGGTGTCCGGGCCTCCCGAGGCCCGCCTACGGCGCCACGGGAAGCTCGACGCGAACGAGCACCACGGTGCTCGGGTCCACCACCTCGGGGGGCTCGAGCCAGGGCGTCCGGTCCACGCCGCCATGGCTGGCGATCAGCTCCAACAGGGCGGCCTGGACCCCTTCGATCGCCTCGTCTCGGGTGTCGCCTTCGCCGACGCAGCCAGGCAAGCACGGCACCACCGCGACGTAGCCGGGCTCTGCGCCTCCCTCGAGTCGAACGGAGGCTGGCACCGCGAGGAACGCGCAGGGGGGCGGGCGCGAGGTGATCGGCGGGACGAGCTCTCGGGGTGCCACGACCTGGACGATCCCCCGACCTCGCCGATCCGGAAGGCATGGAAGAGGCGTCCGCCAGGTCTCCCGGATCGGCGCCCCCGATCCTGGGCCCTCGGGGCCACACGGCGACCCGGCGGGCGACGGGTCGCCGGTCCGCCACGGCGCGCGCCTGGCGTGCGCCCACGGGTGTCGGCGCCGCCGAGTGCGGACCTCCATGAAGGAGGCCGTCGCGTCGAGAGACGTCACGCACGGCACGTACAGGGCCTCGCGTCAGGGCGGGCGCGCCCGCGCGTCCTGAGCTCGTCCGATCACCCACACCACTCCCCGCGCCGAGGTGCTCCGTGCCGACTGCCTCCACCGCCGCCTCCGCGTCGCGCTCGCGCGCTGGCCCGCGCAGGCCCCTCGTCCTCGTGTGTGCGCCGGGGCCGCGCTGGGCCTGGCGGGCCCGCGCCCGGGCGACCGGGCGGACCTCGCGCAGGGTCCGCGGCGCGCGCGACGCGCGCGGTCGCCGTCGGCGTGACCG
>JANJTH010000164.1 GCA_024711205.1 Planctomycetota bacterium
CGACGCTCTTCCGATCTGGCCGCGTCGCGCGCCCGCTCGGCCGCGTCGCGCGCGGCGTCGGCCACGCGCGACGCCCCGCGCCCGGCCAGGTCGCGCAGCGAGCGCTCGGTCACGAGCACGAGCCCGACCGCGAGCGCGACCGCGCCGAACAGCGGCCCGCCGAGCCCGCCCAGGCGGCCGGCGAGCTCGGCCTCGAGGAGGAGGCCCCAGTAGCCGCCGGGCGGGAGCCCGCGGTCGACGAGCCCGCCCCAGGGCGAGCCGGCGACGAGCCGCTCGACGAGCGCCAGCGTGAGCACGAGCACGAGCGCGCCCACGACGCGCCGCAGCGGCTCGGGGCGCTCCGGGGCCTGGAGGTCCGCGATGACGGCGCCGGCGGCCGGGTCGTCCGCGCCCCGCGCCGGCCGCGCGCGCAGGCACGACGACGCCAGCACGAGGAGGAGCCCCCCCGCGGCGAGGGCGCCGAGCGTGCCGACCCAGCGCCCGAGCTGCCAGGCGACCAGGCTCCCCAGGCTCCCGCACCAGTTGGCCGGCTCGAGCCGCGCGGGCGAGACGCGCCCGGGCAGGTCGCCCACGTCGAAGCTCGCCACGGACAGGAGCACGAACGTCCCGAGCCCGAGGAGGACGACGCCGCCCACCTCGGTCCACAGCGCGCGCCGCGCGCCCGGCCCCTGCGCCCCCGTGGCTCCCGACATGGCACCCCCGTCGTCCTTATCGGACGCAGGGGCCCCGGGCTGGCGGGCTTGTGCCCCCGCCCGTGCATCTCTATGCTCGACCTTGCTTTGGCGACGCCGGGGGACGCCGCCCCGGCCGTCTGCCCCTGGAGTCCCATGGTCCGCGCCCTGCCGATCGCCTCGACCGCCCCCGCCACGCCCGCGAGCGCCGCCCCGGCCCGCGTGGGCGTGATCAGCCTGGGCTGCCCCAAGAACACCGTCGACACGGAGACGCTGCTCGGCCGGATCGCCGAGCAGCACGTCGTGTGCGCCGACCCGGCCGACGCCGAGGTCGTGGTCGTGAACACCTGCGCGTTCATCGACCAGGCCCGCGAGGAGTCGCTCGCCGTGATCGCCGAGATGACCCGCTGGAAGGCCGAGGGCCGGATCAAGGGCCTCGTCGTCACGGGGTGCCTCGCGCAGCGCTGGGGCGAGGAGCTCCACGCGCAGCACCCGCAGGTCGACTCGGTCGTCGGCATGGCCGAGTACGGGCGGATCAACGACGTGCTCCGCGAGGTGCTCACGGCGCGCGACCTGGCCGAGGCCGCGCAGGCGCCCTGGCGGACCCTCGTCGCCCGCGACCCGTCGTTCGCGATCACGGCCCAGACCGGCCGGCTCCGCGTCACGCCGCCCCACTACGCCTACCTCCAGGTCAGCGAGGGCTGCGACAACGCCTGCACGTTCTGCTCGATCCCGACCTTCCGCGGGCTGTTCCGCAGCAAGCCGCGCGCGGCGATCCTCGAGGAGGCGCGCGAGCTCGCGGCCTCGGGCGCGGTCGAGCTGAACCTGATCAGCCAGGACACGACCGACTGGGGCAAGGACCTCCCGGGCCGGCCCGGGCTCGAGGACCTGCTCCGGGACCTCGCCGCGGTCGACGGCGTGCGCTGGCTGCGGCTGCTCTACGCCTACCCGGGGCACGTGTCGCCGGGCCTGATCGCCGCGCTGCGGGAGCTCTCGCCCAGGGTGGTCCCCTACCTCGACATGCCGATCCAGCACGTGAGCTCGCCCGTGCTCAAGCGCATGGGGCGGCGGCACACGAAGGAGCAGACCGTCGAGCTGCTCGAGCGCCTGCGCGCCGAGGTCCCGGGGCTCGTGCTCCGGACGACGTTCATCTGCGGGTTCCCCGGCGAGACCGAGGCGCAGTTCGAGGAGGTGCTCGAGCTCGTGCGCCGGTTCCGCTTCGAGCGCCTGGGCGCGTTCCCCTACTCGCACGAGCCCGGGACGCCCGCGGGCGAGCGGTTCCCGGACGACGTGCCGCAGGCCGAGAAGGACCGCCGCGTCGAGGCGGTATACGCCGCGCAGGCGCCGATCGCGCACGCGCACGCGCAGGCGCTCGTCGGCCGCGAGGTGGACGTGCTCGTCGAGGGCCCCGCCGACGACGGGCAGCTCCTCGGGCGCACGCCCTGGGACGCGCCCGAGATCGACCCGCACGTGCTCCTCGACCCGGCCCCGGGGAGCCGGCCCGGCGCGTGGCCCCCTGCCCCGGGCGCGCTCGTGCGCGCGCGCGTGGTCGAGGCGGTCGAGTACGACGTCCGCGCCGAGTGGGCGGGCTGAGCCCGCGTGGCCCTGCCGCGGCAGCTCCCGAACCTGATCACCGGCGGGCGGCTCCTGCTCGCGGTGGCCCTGTTCGTGCTGCTGACGGCGCTCCTCCACGCGCAGGAGGCGACCGCGGTCGCCCTCGCCGCGGGCCCCGGGGTCGGCCCGGACGCGGCCGCGGGCGGGCCGCTCGCGGGCCTCGCGCTGGGCCGAGAGCGCTTGCTCCTGAACGTATCCCTTGCTATTTTCGTGGCCGCCGGGATCTCCGACATCCTCGACGGCCAGATCGCGCGGCGCTGGGGGCTCCAGACCGACTTCGGACGGATCGTCGACCCGTTCGCCGACAAGGTGGTCGTCTGCGGCGTGTTCGTCCTCCTCGTGCCGCTGCAGGGTGCACAGGTCTCGCCGTGGATGGTCGTCGTGATCCTCGCCCGTGAGCTGCTCGTGGACGGACTGCGGGGCTTCGCCGAGGCGAAGGGCGTCGCGTTCCCGGCGATCTGGAGCGGCAAGGCGAAGATGCTCCTCCAGAGCGTGTGCCTGGGCTGGATCCTGTTCACGCTCGCGAACCTCCCGGCGGCGCCGTGGGCCGCGCGGCTCGCGCAGGCGCTCCTCGCCGCGACGCTGGCCGTGACCGTCGTCTCCGGGGCCCAGTACGTGCTCCACGCCTGGCGCGGCCTCCGCGCGGGCGCCCTGGGGGCCCTCACGGCCGGGCAGGTCCAGCCCGGTGCCGCGAGCCCGGCCCCGGCCGGCGCCGGCGCCGGGCCGGTCGGGCCGTGAGCGAGCGGACGGGCAGGGTGTCGAAGCGCGTGCCGGCGGCGAAGGCGGGGGACGAGTCCGGGGCGCGGCCGCGCCCCGGGGGCACGGCCAAGCTGCCCGCGGCCGCGAAGACCGGGCGGGCGAAGCGCCCGGCGAAGCCGGGCAAGACGACGCAGCGCGCGCGCGCGCTCAAGAAGGACGAGCAGGAGCTCGAGACGATCTCCCCGTTCCAGCGGGGCGTCTCGATCGCGGTCAAGTTCGCGGCGTTCACGGCCGCGGTCGTCGGCCTGTTCATGGGCGTGCAGGGCTGGCTCACGCTCTCGATCACCGGCGAGGAGATGGACGAGCAGATCATGGCCCAGGGCATGTCGGTCGTCGCGACGCTCGAGGGCGCCGTCGACCGCGGCTTCTGGGTCCAGCACCCCGACCCCGAGCAGCACACGACCGTCCCCCGCGAGCAGCTCGTGGCGGACTGGGAGCGCCGGCTCGGCGACCTCGTCGAGCGGAGCGACGGGCAGATCCTCGTCGCGAGCATCCTCGAGAAGGGGCGCGGCGGGCGGCAGGAGGCCGTGGCGCAGTACCCGTCGACCCAGCTCCGGATCGAGCAGAACGCGACGCCGATCCGCGAGGAGCCGACCCGCAAGATCGTCGTCTTCGAGGGCAAGCTCGGCGACCGGCGCGTGCGGCGCTTCGACATGCCGATCCGGCTCGGGCTCGACCGCGACAAGCGGGTCGAGGAGCTGCTCGCGAAGCTCGGGCAGCTCGACGGCGAGGGCGCGGGCGAGGAGCAGCAGCTCCCGGTCCTCACCGAGCTGCGCGAGCTGACCGGGGTGCGCCGGCTCAAGAGCTACGAGGAGGCCCGGCGCTGGCGCGAGGAGCACCCGGCGCTCGTCCGGCTCGGCGACGAGACGCTCGAGCCGTGGGTCTCGGTGTTCGTGCAGGCGTCGCGGCTCGACGAGCTCAAGAGCGCGCTCTCGAAGCGGATCACGCTCGTGACGCTCTCGGGCGCGGCCGCGGGGATCCTGCTCACGGTCCTGATCGCCACGGTGCTCACGGGCCCCGTGCGCCAGCTCGAGCAGGAGATGACCGTGGTCGCGGGCGGCGACCTGTCGATCCAGTCGCGGGTCGGGACCCGCGACGAGATCGGCGCGCTCGCGCACGTGCTCAACGTCATGATCCGCAACCTGCGGACGGCCCAGAACAACGCCGTCGAGCGCAAGAGCTTCGAGCGCGAGCTCTCGATCTGCCGCGAGATCCAGGAGAAGCTCCTCCCCGAGCGGATCCCGCAGATCCCTGGCTTCGACATCCAGAGCCACTACAACGCCGCGCGCGAGGTCGGCGGCGACTACTACGACTTCATCGTGATCGACCAGACCCATCTGGGGATCATCGTGGCCGACGTCGCGGGCAAGGGCGTGCCGGGCGCCATGGTCATGACCATGGCCCGCTCGCTCGTGCGGCTCGCGTCGGTGCGCAACGTGTCGCCGGCCGACACGTTCAAGAAGGTGAACCGGATCCTCGCCAAGGACATCCGGCGCGGCATGTTCGTCACGGCCGCCTACATGGTCCTCAACGTCAAGACGCGCAAGCTCCGGGTCGCGAGCGCCGGCCACAACCCGTGCGTGCTGTTCCGCGCGGCCACGGGCGAGGTCGAGCTCGTCAAGCCGGCCGGGATCGCGCTCGGGTTCGACAAGGGCCCGATCTTCGACGCGAACATCAAGGAGATCGAGGTCCAGCTCGAGCAGGGCGACCGGATCGTCAGCTACACCGACGGCGCGAACGAGGCCATGAACGACGCGGAGGAGGAGTTCGGCGACGACCGCTTCTTCGACCTCGTGCGCGAGCACTCGAGGAAGTCCTCGAAGGACTGCGTCGCGGCGATCGTCGCCGCGCTCGACGCGCACCGGGGCAAGGCCGAGCAGAGCGACGACATCACGATCACCACGTTGGCCGTGACCGACGCCAGCCCGCAGGGCGGCGCGCAGGTCCAGGACGACGGCGAGGGGGGGGACGGGACGGGATGACCCACATCCGCCGGTCGCTCACGATCTCGAACGAGACCCGCCACCTGAGCCTGGTGCGCGCGGTCGTGTCCGAGGTCCTCGACGCGAGCACGTTCGACGGGAAGACCCGCAACAAGATCATCGTGGCCGTCGACGAGGCGCTCGCCAACGTCGTCGAGCACGCCTACCAGGGCGGGACCGGCCCGATCGAGCTCGGGTTCGACCTCGATCCGGAGAAGCTCGTCGTACGGATCCGCGACAACGGGGTCCGCTTCGAGCCGAGCGCGGCCCGGCTCACGGCCCAGATCGACATCAAGGAGCACATCCGGCTCGGGCTCAAGGGCGGCCTGGGCCTGTTCCTCATGCGCCAGATCATGGACGAGATCCAGTACGTGCACGACACCGAGTTCGTCAACGAGCTGATCCTCACGAAGAAGCAGCCCCCGCCCGCCGAGGCCCCGGCCGGGGCCTGACGGGACGGGACCCGCCCGGCCCACGACCGAACCCACGACCGAACGCCGCCGCGGGCCCCGCCCGCGCCCACCCGAGACCAAGGAGAGACGACGTGCCCGACCTGAAGCTGCGCCAGGAGATGCTCCCCGGCGGCATCGCCTACATCGAGGCCGAGGGGTTCCTCGACGCGCACACGTTCGAGGAGATGGACCGGCTCGTGAGCGGCGTGTTCAAGCAGAACTGCTTCCGGGTGATCGTGAAGCTCGAGAAGCTCGACTACATCTCGTCCGCCGGCGCGGGCGTGTTCGTGGCGGCCGTGAGCCGGTCGCGCGACAACCGCGGCGACATCGTGTTCCTCAAGGTCTCGCCGAGCGTCCGCGAGGTGTTCGACCTGCTGGGGCTCTCGGCGATCTTCCAGTTCGCCGAGACGCGCGAGGAGGCCGAGGCCTGCTTCTGACGGGCTAGCCGTCCTGGGGGCACGGGAGCGGCGGGGCTCGCCCTCCTTCCCGTTCCCGTTCCCGTCCCCGTTCCCGCGGTCGTGCAGGGACAACGTCTGCTCGCCGCGACCGACCGCCTCGCGAGGAGCCAGCCCTTGCACCTCGTGCCCCACCGAGCCGCGCGCGGTCGTCCGATCGAGCCCCAGGCGGCTCCCCGCCCGCGCGGCCTTCCTGCCTCGGGAGCCGCCGCGCCCGCCGTCTGCCGCGCCAGCCGACCGTGGACCGGGCGACTCCTGGCGCTCGCCTGCGCGCTCGCGTGCGCCTCGGCCGGCTGGGCCGGGCGCTCGGCCGCGCAGGACGCGCCTGCGCCCCCGCCCGCGCCGCCGCC
>JANJTH010000910.1 GCA_024711205.1 Planctomycetota bacterium
CCGGGCCGGGGGGGGCCGGCGCCCCGGGCGCCGACCCGGCCGGGGTGGGCGGGCCGCCGACGAGCGCGCCGCCGGACGCCGCGCGCGCGAAGCGTCCGCGCAGCGACTGGCGGGCCCTCCGCCCGCTCCTTCCGTTCTTCCGCCCGTACCTGCCGCAGATGGCGCTCCTCGTCGTCGTGACGTTCGGCTACTCGCTGTGCGACGCCGGGCGGGCCTGGCTCGTGCAGCCCCTGATCAACCGCGTGCTCCTGCGCGGCGGCGAGGTCAAGGGGCAGCTCCTCGACGAGACGTTCGCCGGGCGGGCCGACCCGGCCGCCGTCGCGCGCGCGCTGGCCGCGGTCGCGCCGCCCGACGCCGCGACGCTCGACGCCTGGCGGCGCGACCCCGCGCTCGGGCTGCCGGCCCCGCCGGCGGGCGGAGGGGCCCCGGAGGAGGGCGGAGGGGCCCCGGAGGCCGGCTCGCCCGAGGGGCTCGGCCCCGACGCCGAGCGCGAGCTGCTGCGGCGCCTGCTCCGCCGCACGGACCGGGCGCTCCGGCGCACGGCCGACGACCCGGACCTCGCGCCCGAGGACCCGGCCTGGGCCACGCTCGGGCTCGGGCTCGCGCGCGCGCGCGCCGCGCACGCCCTCGCCCTCGCGGCCGAGCCGGGGGCGGGCCCCGGACCGGGCGCGGACGCGGACCCGGCGGCGCTCGCCGCCGCCCTCTCGCTCGAGGCCCGGCGCGCGGCCCACGACGTCGCGTTCAGCCTGGCGCGCGAGACGCTCTGGCAGGTGTTCTGGGCCGCGATCGCGCTCTCGCTCGGGCTCGCCGTCGGGCACTACTTCATGTTCTACGTCTCGCGGACGCTCGTCGCGCGGATCTTCGTCGAGCTGCAGAACCGCACGGCCGAGCACCTCCTGACCCTCTCGGTCCGGTTCTTCGAGCGCGAGCGGCGCGGCGACCTGCTCAGCCGGCTCACGGCCGACCTCCAGCTCACCTCGAACGTCGTCACGGCGCTCGGCGGCGACCTCCTCGTGCAGACGATCCGCCTGGGCGTGCTCGCCGCGGGCGCGCTCCTCGTGTCCTGGGAGCTCGCGCTCGTGCTCGGGCTGCTCTCGGTCACGGTCCTCGTGCCGCTCCGCTGGTGGGGCAAGCGCATGCGCCGCCACTCGCGGGCCCGCCAGGGCGCCTTCGGCTCGGTCGTCGAGGCCATGCAGCAGATCCTCTCGGGGCTGCGCGTCGTGCAGGCCTTCCAGCGCGAGGGCTTCGAGAAGGCCCGCTTCGCCCGGCGCGTCGTCGAGTCGACCGACGCGCACGTGCTCGCGATCCGCGCGCGCGAGGGCGCCAAGACCTGGGTCCAGTTCGTCAACGACGTCGCGGTCCCGCTCCTGCTGATGCTCGGCGGGTTCCTCGTCGTGCAGCACGCGTGGGGGCTCGACGCCGGGCGGTTCGGCGCGTTCCTCGGGCTCGTCCTGCTCATGTACCTCCCCGCGCGCGCGATCGGCGAGGCCTACGGGACGCTCATGGACGCGCTGCCCTCGGTCGAGCGCGTGTTCGCGCTCCTCGAGCGGCGCCCCGACGTCGTGGACGCTCCGGGCGCCGGCCCGATCGACGGGCTCGCGCGCGAGCTGCGCTTCGAGGACGTCGGCTTCAGCTACGACGGGGAGCACCCGGTGCTCGCGGGGGTCTCGTTCGCGGCCCCCGCCGGGACGCTCACCGCGATCGTCGGGCACACGGGCGCCGGGAAGTCGACGCTCGTCGACCTGATCGCCCGCTACCAGGACCCGACGGCCGGGCGGATCACGGTCGACGGGCGCGACCTGCGCGAGGTCACGCTCGCGAGCTGGCTCGACCGGCTCGCGATCGTGCCCCAGCAGGGCTTCCTGTTCCACGACACGGTCGCCGAGAACATTCGCTACGGCCGGCTCGACGCGACGCAGGCGGAGGTCGAGGAGGCGGCGCGCCTCGCGCGCGTGCACGACGAGATCGAGGGCGAGCTCCAGGGCGGCTACGGGTTCGTCGTGGGCGAGCGCGGCGACAAGCTCTCGGGCGGGCAGGTCCAGCGGGTCGCGCTCGCGCGGGCGCTCCTCAAGCGCCCGCACGTGCTGATCCTCGACGAGGCCACGAGCGCGCTCGACGCGCGGACGGAGCGAAAGGTCCAGGAGGCGCTCGACGCGGCCGCGCGCCGCGCCACGACGTTCGTCGTCGCGCACCGGCTGTCGACCGTGCGCCGCGCCGACCAGATCCTCGTGCTCGACGCGGGGCGGCTCGTCGAGCGCGGGACCCACGACGAGCTGCTCGCGGCGGGCGGGATCTACGCGGACCTGGTGCGCGAGCAGCTCGTGGGGGGGAGAGAAGAGGGAAGAGAAGAGGGAGGGCAAGGGCAAGGGAAGAGGCCGGACGGGGCTGCGCGAACCGCGGGAACGGGAACGGGAACGGGAACGGGGGGAGCTTCGCTGGCGGCGGGCGGGTCGGGCGAGGGGGCGGGCGCCTCGTAGTTCGTGACGCCGACGGACCCTATCGTTTTTGCGGGGTTGGCCCGGAGGGCCAACCCCGCAAGAACGCCAGGAGGACGGCGCCGGCGGCGGCCACGTTGAGGGAGTCGACGCCCGGGGTGATCGGGACGGTGACCGCGTGGTCGCAGGTCGCGCGGACCGCCGGGGTCAGGCCGTGGCCCTCGTTGCCGAGCACGAGCGCGAGGTCGGGCGCGGCGGGCAAGGCGGCCGCGAGGTCGTGGACGGGCGTCGCGTCGGGCTCGGCGAGCGCCGCCAGGACCTGGAGCGCTGGCCTGGTCTGGCGCAGGGCGGCCAGGGCGGCCGGGAGGTCGGCGACCTCGAGCGGGGGGCGGTCGAAGGGCGCGCCCATGGAGGCGCGGAGCGCGCGCGGGTCCCACGGGTCGCCGCAGCCCGGGCCCAGGAGCACGAGGTCGCAGCCGAAGGCCGAGGCCGTGCGGAGGAGCGCGCCCACGTTCTTCGGGTCGGTGACGCGGTCGAGCGCGAGGACGAGGCGGCCGGTCGCGCGCGGCGGGGGCGGGCCTTCGGTCGGGTGGCTCGGGACGGTCGGGTCTGCGGCCGGAGGGGCCTGGGCCGGGGCGGGCGCCTCGAGCGCGGCGGTGATCGCGCGCAGGAGCGCCGCGTTGTCGGCCTCGGCGCGGAGCGCGCGCTCGGCGTCGGCGCGCAGGGCCGGGCGGCGGGCGAGCGCGACGCAGCCGCGGCGGAGCGCGACGCCGGCGATCGCGCGCAGGTCGGCGG
>JANJTH010000912.1 GCA_024711205.1 Planctomycetota bacterium
GGGCGAGGCCGGCGCCCCGGCCGGCGCCGCCGCGGCCGGCAGCCCGAGCGGGCCCGCGCGCCGGGGGAGCAGCCCCTCGTCGAGCGGGCCGCCCTCGCTCAGGATCACGGCGCGCTCGATCACGTTGCGCAGCTCGCGCACGTTGCCGGGCCAGGGATGCGCGAGGAGGGCCGCCTCGGCGCCCGGCGTGAACCCGGGCGCGGGCCGCCCCTGGCGGGCGGCCGCGCGGGCGGCGAAGTGCCCGGCGAGCACGAGCGCGTCGCGGCCGCGCGCGCGCAGCGGGGGGAGCTCCACGCGCAGCACGTCGAGCCGGTAGAGCAGGTCCGCCCGGAACTCGCCCGTCGCGGCCACGGCCTCGAGGTCGCGGTTCGTGGCCGCGACGACCCGGACGTCGGCCGTGCGCTCGGCCTCGCCGCCGACGGGGCTGAACCGCCCGTCCTCGAGGAACCGGAGCAGCTTCGCCTGCGCGGGCCGGGGCAGCTCGCCCACCTCGTCGAGGAAGAGCGTCCCGCCCTGCGCGAGCTCGACCTTGCCCTTGTGGCGCCGGCTCGCGCCCGTGAAGGCGCCCGCCTCGTGGCCGAACAGCTCGCTCTCGACGAGCGCCTCGGGGATCGCCCCGCAGTTCACGGCCACGAACGGCCCGCGCCGCCCCGACGCCGCGTGGAGCGCGCGCGCGACGAGCTCCTTGCCCGTGCCGGTCTCGCCGAGCACCAGCACGGGGAGCCCCGTGGGCGCGAGCTGGGCCACGACGCGCTCGACCTGCCGGACGGCGCCGCTCTGGCCCACGAGCTCGACCGTCGCCGCGCCGGGGTCGGGCCGGCGCGCGTCGAGGCGGGCCTCGTCGAGGAGGTGCCCCTGGAGCAGCACGCCCGCGAACCGCGCGAACAGCTCGAGCGGCCGGCGCGCCGCCTCGCCCGGGTGGGCGCCCCGCGCCACGACGGCGCCGATCGGCCGGCCCCCGCGGCCCGGGAGCGGGAGGCACACGGCCGGGCCGCCGACGGCCTGGGCCCACGGGTCGTCCGCGCGCGCCTCGAGCCCCCCCGCGAGGGACGCGAGCGCGTCGAGCGCGAGCGGCGCGGGGGCGGCCTCGAGGCCCTCGCGCGCGAGCGGGGCGAGCCGCGCGCCCTGGCGGACGAGCACGACCACGGCCTCGGCGTCGAGCGCCGGCGCGAGCGCGCGCGCGAGTCCGTCGGCCGCCGACTCGAGCGACGGGGCGTCGAGCAGCCCGAGCGCCGCGCGGGAGAGCTCGTCGAGCCGCCCCTCGAGCTCCTCGAGCCGGCGCGCCTCGCGGCGGAGCCGCCCGTAGAGCTGCGCCATGTCGTTCGCGTAGAGGAGGGCCTGGGCGTGCCCGGGGTCGGCCTCGGACGCCCCCGGCGGCCCCGCCTCCGGGGCTTCGCGCTCGCGGAGCTCGGACCTCGCGGCGCTCATGAGCGGGCCCCTCGCGCCCGGCCGGGCGGCCGGTCGGGCGCCCCGGCGCGGAGCGCCGCCTCGACCGCGTCGAGGAGCGCGAGCGGGCGGAAGGGCTTGCGGAACAGGGCCTGCGCCCCGGCCGCGCGCAGCTCCTCCTCGGTCGCGTCGGGCGAGCCCGAGACGACGATGCACGGGGGCGCGCCCGGCCGCCCGCGCAGGTGCGCGAGCAGGTCGCGCCCCTGCAGGGCGCCCGGGAGGTCGAGGTCGAGCAGCACGACGTCGGGCGGCGTCGCCTCGAGCGCGCCCAGGGCGGCCTCGATGTCCTCGGCCGTGCTGACCTCGGCCTCGTCGTGGCCGAACGTGGCCTCGAGCAGCTCGCGGATCGCCGGGTCGTCGTCGACGACGAGGACGCGCGCGCGGCGGCGGGGCGGGGTCACGCGCCCTCCCCGGCGCCCACGGGCGCGCACGCGCGGAGGGCCGCGCGGAGGTCCACGGGCGACGCGAAGCGGTCGGCGGGCTCCAGGCTCGTCATGCGCGCGAGGACGTCGCGCAGGGGGCCCGACGCGGCGGCGGGGAGCGGGGCCGGGCGCGAGACGATCGCGCGCAGGAGCTCGAGCCCGCGCAGGTCCGGGAACGGGTCGTGGCCCGTGAGCGCGAACAGGCCCACGAGCCCGAGCGAGAACGCGTCGCTCCGCCCGTCGCCCACGCCGCCCAGGAGGAGCTCGGGGGCCAGGTAGCCGAGGGTCCCGCACACGACGCCGTCGGCCGTGAGCGAGCGGTCCTGCGCGTTGCGCGCGAGCCCGAAGTCGATCAGCACGGGCGCCGCGGGGTCGCCCCCGCGCAGCATGATGTTCCCCGGCTTCAGGTCGCGGTGGAGCAGCCCGCGCGCGCCGAGCGCCTCGAGCGCGCGCGCGAGCCGCTCGAGCAGCGTCCGGGTCTGCCGGGCCGAGAGCGGGCCGCGCGCGCGGACCCACGCGGCGAGGGTCGGCCCCTCGATCAGGTCCATGGCGTAGTAGAGGCGCCCCTCGAGCGCGCCCACGTCGTGCACGCGGACGACGTGGGGCGAGTCGACCGACGAGAGCGCGAGCGTCTCGCGGAGGAAGCGCGCGCGCTGGTCGGGGTCGAGCGCGGCGGCGACCCCGAGCACCTTGAGCGCGACCGGCGCCTCGCCGCGGTCGAGGTCGAGCGCGCGGTAGACGACGCCGCTCGCGCCCCGCCCCAGCTCGGCCTGCACGCGGTAGCGGCCGAACGCCCGCTCGCGCCCGCCGGGCAGGTCGCCCTCGGCGGCGGGGGGCGTGGCCGGGGCGCGGTGCCCCCGCGCGAGGTGGAGGGTGCACTTCGCGAACAGCTCCGCGATCGAGAACGGCTTGCTGATGAAGTCGGTCGCGCCCGCGTCGAAGCCGCGCATGATGTCGCCCTCCTCGCTCGCGCCCGAGACGAGGAGGACGGGGAAGGCGAGCCCCGCGCCGCGCAGCCGCCCCACGAGGTCCACGCCGTCGCCGTCGGGCAGGACGACGTCGCACAGGAACAGCTCCGGCGGGTCCGCGCGCACGCCGGCCTCCGCCTCGGCGAGCGTCGAGTACGCGCGGACCGCGTGGCCCCGCCCCGCGAGGGCGCTCTCCATGAGCTCGCGCAGGTCGTCGGAGTCCTCGAGGACGTCGATCCGGCTCACCGGACCTCCTTCGTGTGTGGGGTCGCCTGACCCCTCGCAACGGTGGGGCCACGCTCAAGCCCCATGTTGGCGGCGGGCATGGGGATTGTCCACCACGTCCTGAGCAGGTGAGTGGGGCCCGGATCCCCCGGCTTGCCGCGGTCACCCCGCACAACGCGAGGTCTTTGCGCCACTTCGCCGGGAGGCTGCGGCCTCGGGGAGGGGCTCCGGAGCCCCGCTGAGGCTCTTCGCCCCCGCCTGGCCTCGAGCCGCGTCCAGGTTTTCCAAGGCCTTGCGTCGGGCGGCGCGCGCGGCACTTCCGGTGCAAAGGAGGTCGTCGTGGAGGGCGACATGAGGCGGCGAGCGGGATGGACGACGGCGATCTTCGCGGCCTCGACGCTCCTCACGACGGGGTGCGGGGCGCTCGCGCGCTTCGAGCGCACGCTCGAGGCGGCCGGTGTGGCGCGCTTCCCGGGGGCCGGCCCCGAGCAGGGCCGGGTCGTGCGGGTCCGCGGCCCCGACGGTCGGACCGGACACGGCGCCGTGCTCGACGCGCGGTCCGTGCTCACCGTGGCCCACGTGGCCCCGGTCGGCGCGCTCGAGGTCCAGCCGTGGCCGGGCGCGGGGTGGTGCGCGGCCCGGGTCGTGCGCCGGATCCCCGCGCGGCCCGAGGACCTCGTCGTGCTCGAGGTGGAGACGGCCGACGTGGGCCTCGCGCGCCTCGTCGGGTTCGAGGGCTGGGACGAGCGCGCCGTCCACGCGCCCGGTCGGGGCGCGCCGAGCCAGGTCCAGACCGCCCGCGGCGTGCGCCCGCTCGACGCGACGTCGCTCCGGCCGGGCGACTCGGGCTCGCCGCTCCTCGACGCGCGCGGCGGCCTCGTGGGCCTCCTCGTCGGCCGGGTCGAGGGCGTGACCCCGCTCGTCGCCTGGTGCCCGCTCCCGGGCGGCGCGCCCGCCCCGCCCGCGCCGCCGGAGGCCGCCCCGGTCGTGCTCGCCGGCGCGCACCCGTCGCGGCCGGCCCCCCGCTGGGAGGCGACGACGCTCGCGGCGAGCGCCCCCGCTACTCCGGCTCGTAGGTGAAGCGGAGCGGGTAGCCGGCCCCGCGCGCGAGCGCGTGGGCCTGCTCGACGCGGAACTCGGCCTGCTCGAGCGACAGCGCGCACACGAACGCGACGCCCGACTCGTGCGCCTCGAGCATGACCCGGCGCGCCCGGTCGCCCTCGAGCCCGAACACGCGGCGCAGCACGTCGACGACGAAGACCATCGTCGTGATCGGGTCGTCGTGGACGAACACCTTGTAGCGGGGGGCCAGGCGCTCCCGCACGTCCGGCGCGACCTCGGGCGGGGCCGGCTGCGGGGCCCCGGCTCCCCGGGTCGTCGAGGCCCCGACGGACGCGGCGGCCCCCTGCAAGGCGCCTCAGCCCGCCCGGGCGACCGCCGGGGCGGCGGCGCCCAGGGCCTCGGCGGCGGCCCCCGCCGCCGTCGCCGCGTCGAAGCCCTGCTCGGCGAGGAACCCGGCCACGGCCTCGTGGACGGCGTCGGGCTGCTCGACGAGCGCGGCGTGCGAGCCGTCGCGGAGGACGAACAGCCGCCCGCGCGGGAGCCGGGCCACGATCTCCTCGGACAGCCACAGCGGGGTGAACACGTCGCGCTCGCCCGCCACGACGAGGCACGGCACGTCGAGGTCGTCGAGGTGCGCGCCGACCGAGTGGGTCGCCATGCGCTCGGCGAGCTTGAGGAACACGACCGGCGACTGCTTCGCCAGGTGGTCGAGGTAGGCCTCGAGGTCGGCCTGGGGCATGCTCGCCTGCACGAGCCCGCTCGCGCGCGCGAACCACGACACGAAGCGCCGGGCGCGCGGCGCGCAGAACAGCGCGCGCTTGCCGGCCGCGACGAGCTCGGGCAGCGCGAGGCCGATCCGCCGCCCGAGCGCGAACGAGACGAGCGAGCCCGTCTCGAGGTCGAGGAACGTGTGCACGGGGCGCCCGAACGTCCCGAGCATGGGCACGAGCCCGAGCACGCGCGCGGGCCGGCGCCGCGCGACCTCGTAGATCACCTGGCAGCCCATGGAGTGCCCGAGGAGCACGGCGCGCTCGTGGCCGAACGCGTCGAGCACCGCGAGCAGGTCGGCCGCGCACGACTCGATCGAGAGGTCCTCGAGGTCGCGCGGGTGCTCGCTCTCGCCGTGCCCGCGGTAGTCCCACACGATCACGGGGCGCTCGGGCGAGAACCGGTCCTCGAGGAAGTGCCAGAAGATCGTCGAGACGCCGATCCCGTTGCAGCAGATGAGCGGGACGCCGCGCGCGCGCGGCCCGCGCGTCTCGCGCGCGTGAAGCAGCGTCCCGTCGCCGGCCTCGACGACCTTCTCCGTGCGCGTCCGCATGGCACCCCCCGCCGGCCCCCTCGGGGCGCTCGGTGTCGCTCGGCGTCCACTGTAACGAGGGCCGCCGGGGCGCGCGGCCCCCGCGGGTCGGCAGGGCAGGGCGCGGGCCCCGAGGCGCGCCGCGCGGGCGCCCCCGACGGCCGCCACACCGCGCGCTGCGCCCCGGAGGCGCGCCCGGACGCGCCCTCGGGGAAGCGCCCAGGCGCGCCGGCGGCCCGAGGGGGGAGCCGGCCCCTCCCCGGGCGCGAGAGCCCCGGACCGACGCGTCCTGCGGGTCGTTCGCACCCCGGATGGGGCGAGGAAGCCCCACACGCGGCCCGGCTGGGAGAGACGACGTAACGACCTACTGCGAAGCTGCTTATCGAGCTCCGCGTGCGGCCGTCCCGTCCCACGGGTGGGAGGTCCGCCGTGTGCTCAGTCACCCGCCAGGACGGGGACGAACATGGCGCAGGGGTGGACCAAGTTCTTCGTGGACCCGAAGCGGCTCGTCTCGCTCGGCGAGGCGTCGGGCGCGCGGCGCCTCGTCGCGGCGCTCCTCGCGCTCGACCCGCTCCTCGACCCGCACGCCCCCCGGGCGCGGCTCGTGGGCGCGGCGCTCGAGGCGGTCCGGGCGGCGACCGAGGCCGAGCGGGTCGTCCTGCTCGGGTTCGACGGCTCGCGCCCGGTCGTCGTCGACGCGCTGGGCGCGGCGCGCGGGGGCGAGCCGTTCGACGTGCGCCTCGTCGAGCAGGCGCTCCAGACGGGGATCGCCGTGCGGAGCGCCGACGAGGACGTCGTGGCGGTCCCGCTGCGCCTGCCCGACGGGCCGCGCGTCGTGGGCGGCCTGCTCGTCGAGCGCGCGCGGCGCGCGGACGCGCTCGAGCGCGGCGACGTCGAGCGGGCCTTCGTCCTCGGGCAGCGGCTGCTCGTGGCGCTCGCGGCGCGCGACCCGCGCACCCGGGCCAAGGCCGGGCCCGTCCGCCAGGAGGGCGCCTGGCTCGTCCAGGCCGGGCGGGGCCGCGCCGCGGAGGCCTGGACCCCGCAGGCCCGCGCGAGCGAGGCGCGGGGCGCGGCGGCG
>JANJTH010000923.1 GCA_024711205.1 Planctomycetota bacterium
GCGAACACGCCCCACGGCTTGGCATGGCGCGACTCGACGCGCAGGAGACCGGGACCGACGCGAGCGCCCGGGCGAGCAGCCGCGCCGCGCGACGGCGCGGGGCCGCCCTCGGTCGGGGGCCGGGCGGCGCGCTCACCCGCCGGTCGCCGGCTCGAGCGGGCGCGGCAGCGGACGCACCGGCTCCCGGAGCTGCAAGGGCTCCATGGGCGGCGGGGGCACCAACCGCGGCCGCTCGGGGCTGGGCGTCGGCTCGACCATGACGGCGGTGATCAGGTCCCAGCCGGCGACGCCGATGTCCTGGTCGCGGATCCGCTGGGCCGGGACCCACGTCGAGCGGCCGTCCCACGGGTCGTAGATCAGGAACTCGGGCTGGCCGTCCGCGTCGCGCCGCGTGCTCGTCGCCATGACGGCGTGCCCGCCCATGCCGGTCGCGTTCGAGATCGCGAGCGGGACGGCCCGCCCCGCCTCCAGGTTGCGCTCCATGAGGTCGATCGCCCGATCGGGCTCGATCGGCCGGGTGTGCTCGCCCACCTGCTCGAACTCGAGCCCGGTCTGGGGGTCGAGCTCGTTCAGCGCGGCGCGCCACGGCTCGTAGCCGAGCCCGCGCCCGCCGACCTCGCCGCGGGCCACGGCCACCCCGCCGTTCTCCTCGAGGATCGTCCGCTGCTCGCGCGAGAGCGGGTCGTTGCCGGCGCCCTCGACGGGCGTCGTCGACACGTCCGCGTTCGCCTGCCGCGTGCGCAGCGCGTAGACGGGGTCGTACTCGCCGCGCAGCGCCTGGACGGTCGTCGCCGCGCACGAGTCCTGGAACTGCTGCTGGACCCCCGGCCCCTCCCGGGCGGGCGCCGTGAGGCGCGTGTTCCCGCGGATCCAGAGCGGGCTCTTCCCGTCGAGCTCGCCGCCGAGCCAGGCCAGGTCCTCGATCGAGTTGCCGCTCGCGAGGCCACGCAGGAGCTGGTCGCGCACGGCGGGCTGGTCGGCGTACTCGGCGAGGAGCCCGTCGAAGGCGGCGCGGTCCTCCGGCGAGAGCGCGTCGTAGGCCGGCAGCACGCGGTCCCGCTGGTGGGCGCCGACGACGGCCGGCGCGACGTCGGCGACGGCCGCCGCGACGGCCTCGCGGCCCTGGAGCGCGGGCCCCCCGGCCGCGAGCCCGCGGAGCGCCTCGCCGCCGAGGTGGTGGCGGAGGAGCTCGGCCGAGCCGTGCGCGTCCTGGACCTGCGGCGCGGCGTCCGAGCCCGCTGGCGTGGCGCCGCGCCCGCCCCGACCCCGGCCGGCGTCGCCGAGCGAGGCCGGGGCCCCCGGGCCCGCGGCCCCGCCGCGCGAGTCCGCCGGGGGGCTCACGACGCGCGCCGCGGCGGCCGGGGCGGGGAGCACGTCCCAGCCCGCCTCGCGGGCCCGGGCCAGCGACTCGGCGTCCGCGGTCCGCGGGCCGGTGAGCGCGAGGACCTGGTTGCCGCGCACCTCGACGTGGCCCCGGCCGGCGTTGGCCTGCGCCCAGGCCTCGGCCTCGCCCGGCGTGCGGAAGCGGAGCCGCTCGGCCACGAGCCCGGGCAGCGCGACCTGCACGCCCCGGGCCCGCCCGTCGTGGTCGACGCGATCGACCCGGCCCGGCGCCACCCCCAGGCGGTCGGCGAGGAGGCGCGCGTAGACCTGCTCGTCGAGCGTCGGGTCGCCCGTCTGCGCGACGGCGACGGGGGCGAGCGCGAGGGTCGCCACGAGGGCCGCCCAGAGGCACCGGCGCATGCTTCCTCCCCCCGGGCGACGCTGGGTCGCCGGGCGCCACGTCCTTCCCAGGGTGGCGGGGTCTCCCCCGCAAGGCAAGGGCCCTGCGTAAGTCTCTGTGCCGCCGTGCGGCCACCGTCCCGGACCGGTCCCATGGGCCGGTCGCCGCAACGAGGTCGCTGCGGGTCGCGCCGCATCGGCGTGGCTGCTCGGTCCCTGCCCGTGCCCGGTCCGCTCCGCGCTCGGGCCGGGCTCCGCTCAGGGCTCCGGATCGAACGGTCCGAAGCGCTCGAGCCCCTCGACGGGGAGCCCGTCGCGCGCGGCCTCTTCGAGGTCGTCGGGCTCGAGGGCCCGGCTGACCTTGTAGTCGCCGCCGGCCCAGCGGCCGAGGTCGATCAGGCGGCAGCGCGGCGAGCAGAAGGGGAACGCCTTGCCCTCGCGCGGCGCCGCGCGCGCGCAGGTCGGGCAGGTCCAGGGGGCGGCGTCTCGCTCGCTCACGGCGTCCTCGCCGAGGGGCCCCGGCAACCGGACCGATTCTACTGCGCGCGTCCCGCGCGGAGCCGGCTTGGCGCGGCCGGCCGCGCGGCCGGGCGACCTGGCGCCGCGTCCGCCGGCCCGACAAGCTCTGGGGCGGGAGGGAGGTCCCGCGATGCCCGAGCGACGCCCGAGCGACGCGGGAGGGCCGGGCCCGGCTGACCGACCGCGAGGAGGTCGGCCGGGCACGGGCCTCCCGCGGAGCGGACCAGCCACGAGCGCGCTCCCCGCGGGGCCCACCGGGGGAGGGGCCACGGGGCCCGGCCCGAGGACGGGGTCGGAGGCGCGCGCGCGCCGGCCCCGGCGCCAGGTCCGGCCGCGCGGGTGACGCCCTCCGACGCGAGCCAGGAGGACCGCGTCGACGCGTCGGCGCGCCGCCGCCCCCGGCGCGCCGTCGTCGCGCCGCTCGCGCTCCTCGCGGGCGGGCTCGCGCTCTCGCTCGGCGCGGCCGCCCTCGCGCACCGGGCCGACGAGGACCAGCGGCGCGAGGCGGTGCGCGCCGACCTCGTGCCGGTCGCGGCCGAGCTGAGCCGCGCGCTCTCGGGCGCGCTCCAGCTCATGGAGGGGCTCGCCTGCCTGATCGAGGTCGAGGGCGGCCTCACGCCCGCGCGGTTCGAGGCGTTCGCCGACGGGCTCCTCCGGCGCGACGACCTGATCCGCAGCGTCGCGGTCGCCCCCGACAACGTGGTCCGGTTCGTCCACCCGCTCGCCGGCAACGAGCAGGCCCTCGGCCTCGACTACGCCCGCACCCCCGCGCAGTGGCCCGGCGTCGAGCGCATGATCCGCGAGCGGCGCCTCGTCGTCGCCGGCCCCGTCGCGCTCGTGCAGGGCGGGGTCGGCGTGATCGGGCGCGCCCCCGTCCACGTGCGGGACGGCGCCGGCCGCCGCTACTGGGGCCTCTCGTCCACCGTGGTCGAGCTCGAGCGGCTGCTCGCCCGCACGTCCCTCGCGGCCGCGGGCGCGCGGCTCGACGTCGCGCTCCGCGGCGCCGACGGGCGCGGCGCGGGCGGCGCGCCCTTCTGGGGGGACCCCGGCGTCTTCGCGCGCGCGCCCGTCCTGGTCGACGTGCCGCTCCCGACGGGGAGCTGGCAGCTCGGGGCGGCCCCCCGCGGCGGCTGGCCGCCGCTGCGGCCGGCGCGCGCGCCCCTCCTCCTCGCGGGGGGCCTGCTGTCGCTCGTCCTCGCGGCGCTCCTCCGCCGGCTCCTCCTCGCGGGGGACGCGCTCGAGCGGGCGCGCGCCGAGCTCGAGGCCCGCGTGGCGGCGCGCACGCGGCAGCTCCAGGCGGCGAAGGACGCCGCCGAGGCCGCCGACCGGCTCAAGTCGACGTTCCTCGCCACCATGTCGCACGAGCTCCGCACGCCGCTCAACTCGATCATCGGGTTCACCGGGATCATCTCGATGGGCATGGCCGGGCCGCTCACCGACGAGCAGTCGCGGCAGCTCGGCATGGTCACGCGGAGCGCCCGGCACCTGCTCGCGCTGATCAACGACCTGCTCGACCTCTCGAAGATCGAGGCCGGGCAGCTCCAGCTCGTCGTCGAGCCGTTCGACCTGCCGGCGCTCGTCGAGCGGGCGGTCGCGGCGCTCCGCCCGCAGGCGACGCAGAAGGGGCTCTCGCTCGAGCTCGAGCTCGGCCCGGGCCTGGGGGAGGTCACGAGCGACCCGCGGCGCGTCGAGCAGGTGCTCCTGAACCTGCTCTCGAACGCGGTCAAGTTCACGGAGCGCGGCGGGGTCCGCGTCGTCGCGGCCGCGGACGGCCCGCGCGTCGAGGTCGAGGTCGTCGACACGGGGCCGGGGATCGCGCCGGAGGCCCAGGGCCTCCTCTTCCGGCCCTTCTCGCAGCTCGACGCCGGGCTCGAGCGGCGCCACGAGGGGACGGGGCTCGGGCTCTCGATCTGCAAGCGGCTCGTCGAGGCGCTCGGCGGCGAGGTCCGGGTCCGCAGCGCGCCCGGCCAGGGCAGCGCCTTCGGGTTCTCGCTCCCGCGCGCGCCCGGCCCGGTATCCTCGCCCCCGGGAGGCGCACCCGGGTGATCCGCTTCGACGAGGGCGCGCGGCGCCTCTCGCTCTCGGTGCGGGACCTCGCGCAGGAGGTCGACCATCGGTTCGCCGGCCCCGCGCCGCTGGGGCTCCGGCGCCGGGCCGAGCTCGGCCGCGTCGCCCACGAGGAGCACCAGGGCGCGCGCGAGGAGGCGCTCGGCTCGTACCGGCGCGAGCGCTCGATCCGCTGGGAGGCGCGCGTCGCGGGCTGGTCGGTCGTCGTGAGCGGGCGGATCGACGGCGTCTACACGGACCCCGACGGCCGGACGGTGATCGAGGAGGTCAAGACGATCGTCGGCTCGCCCGAGGAGCTCGAGCGCGCCGGCCTCGACGACTACCCCGACTACGTGCGGCAGCTCCAGCTCTACCGCTTCCTGCTCGAGGAGGGCTCCGGCGCGCTCGAGTTCGGGGGGGCCGCGCCGGAGATCGCGCTCCACCTCTGCCTGATCGCGCTCCCGGGCCGCGCCTCACGCGTGCTCGCGCTCGACTACGACCACGAGGCCTGCCGCGCGCTCGTGCACCGCCGGCTCGGCGAGGTCCTCGCCGCGCGCGATGCGGCGCGCCGCCGCGAGGCGCGCCGGCAGGCGCTCTCCCGCGCGCTCGCGTTCCCCCACGAGGCCCCGCGCCCGCACCAGGCGGCCATGGTCGAGGCGATCGACGAGGCGCTGGCGCGCGGCCGCGACGTGCTCGTCTCCGCGCCCACGGGCGTGGGCAAGACCGCGGGCGCGCTCCTGCCGGCCCTCCGCCACGCGGCGCGGCGCGGCGGGCG
This sequence comes from Planctomycetota bacterium, assembly GCA_024711205.1. Taxonomy (GTDB): domain Bacteria; phylum Planctomycetota; class J058; order J058; family J058; genus JANJTH01. The sequence continues at coordinate 5,063 of JANJTH010000923.1, forward strand.
CGTGTTCGTCGCGACCTCGAAGTCGACGCAGCAGGCGATCTTCGCGCGGACCGTCGAGCTCCTGCGCGCGCGCGGGGCGCCCGTGCGCGCGGTCGTGCTCCAGGCGCGCGAGAAGGGCTGCCTGAACGAGGTCGTCCACTGCCACCCCGACGCCTGCCCGTGGGCGCGCGACCACCAGCGCAAGCTCGAGCGGAGCGGCGCGGCCGACCGCCTCCTCGAGCGGGGGCTCGCCGACCCCGAGGCCGTGCGCGCCGAGGCGCTCGCGCACGGGTTCTGCCCGGTCGAGGCGTCGCTCGACCTCGTCGACGAGGTCGAGGTCGTGATCGGCGACTACAACTACGCGTTCGACCCGGGGGCGACCCTCAAGCGCCTGTTCGTCGACGAGGAGCCCGCGGACGTGGTCCTCGTGATCGACGAGGCGCACAACCTCTACGAGCGCGGCGTCGCCCACGGCTCGCCCGAGCTCCCGCTCGCGCTCGTGCGCGAGGTCCGGCGCGTCCTCGCGCGCGGGCAGGGCGACCCGGGCCTGCGCCCGCTCGAGGCCCAGGCGCTCGAGGTGACGGACCGCGTGATCGCCTGGCTCGAGGCGATCGACGCGGGCGGGGCCGGCGGCGTCGCGGGCGCCGCGCCGGGCGCCCTCCTCGCCGAGCCCTCGGGCGGGGCCCCGGCGCCCGGCGCCCCGCCCGAGAACCTGCTCCTGTTCGACGACCCGGCGGCCGCGGCCGCGCC
>JANJTH010000021.1 GCA_024711205.1 Planctomycetota bacterium
GGCGCGGCCGCGACGGGGAGCGCGTGGACGACCACGCCCGCGGCCGCGAGCGCCGTCGCGGCCTCGAGCGCGCGCCCGGCCGTGTCGCGCCCGTCGCTCACGAGCACGACCTCCCCCCCGGGCCCCGCCGCCCGCGCCGCCGCCTCGAGCGCGGCCCCCAGGTCGGTGCCCCGTGGGTCGGGCGGGGCCGCGAGCAGGCGCCCGAGCGCGGCCGGGGCCGCGTCGGGCGCGTCCGCGTCGGCCCCCCGCGGCGCGGCCCCGAACGTGACCCAGGCCACGCGGTCCCCCGGCCCGAGGTCCCCCAGGGCGGCCCGGGCCAGCCCGAGCCCGCCCTCCCCGACCGAGCGCGACAGGTCGACCGCGATCGCCCGCCGCCGCGGCGCCGCCCCGCCCCAGGTCGCCCCGCCGAGCAGCAGCGCGAGGACGCCCAGGAACGCCAACCGGAGGCCTAGCCTGAGGTTCCCGAGCCGGCCCGGCGCGCGCGCCCGGGCCACGAGGGCGGCCCCCAGGGCGAGCAGGAGGGCGGCCAGGAGCGGGCGGAGCACCCCGCCAGGTTACAGGATCGGGCCGCCAGGTCCCCGGGGCCCCCCGGCGTCCGACCTCCCGCGACGGGAATCCTGCCTCCAGTTGTCCGTCCCCGTCGCTAGACTGCGCCCCCAACGAGCCGGAGGGGCTCGTTGAACGACACCTTCCACCGAAGGTTCATGCGAGGGACAACATGGCGAAGAAGAAGGCTGCGAAGTCGAAGAAGTCGTCGAACGGCGCCGGCAACCCGCCGGTCATCGTCGCGAGCAAGGCGAAGGAGTTCCTGAAGGGCAAGGACTGCCAGGTCGCGTCCGACGCCCTCGACGGCCTCAACGGGGTGGCCTACTGGTACCTCGAGCAGGCCGCCGCGCGCGCGAAGGAGAACGGGCGCAAGACGGTCCGCAAGCACGACTTCATGGTCGGCTGAACCGGCCGACCGTCGGCGGCCCTGCCGGAGCACCCGGCGGGGCCGCCGCGGCGTTTTTGGCGGGCTCTTCGGGCCCGGCCGCAGGCGGCGCGCCGGCCCCCGCGCACGCCGCCGCTCGACAGGGGCGCGTCCAGGCGATATTGGGAGCGAGTCGGACGTTCCCGTGCACTCGACTCGAGGGACCATGGCGTCGAAGGACCTCTACGCCGTGCTCGGCGTGGCCCGTACGGCCTCGGCGGACGAGCTCCGCTCGGCCTACCGCAAGCTCGCGCGCAAGCTCCACCCCGACGTGAACCCCGGCGACAAGGCCGCGGAGGCGCGCTTCAAGGAGGTGAGCGCCGCGTACGGCGTCCTCTCCGACGAGAAGAAGCGCAAGCTCTACGACGAGTTCGGCGACGTGGCCCTCCAGGCCGGGTTCGACGAGCAGAAGGCCGAGCAGCTCCGCCGCATGGGGGGCGCCGGCGCGGGCGGCTTCGACTTCACCGACTGGTCCGAGCGGTTCGGCGGCGGCGGCGGCGGGTTCGAGGACATCCTGGGCGGGCTGTTCGGCGGGCGCTTCGGCCGGCGCGGGCCGCGGCGCGGCCAGGACGTGCACGCCGAGCTCGAGGTCGACCTCCCGCTCGCGGTCCGCGGCGGGACGACGTCGATCCGCCTGCCGCGCGGGCCCGTCGAGGTGCGGATCCCCGAGGGGCTCGACGAGGGGCAGCAGCTCCGGCTCGCGGGGCTCGGGGAGCCGGGCGAGCACGGGGCCCCGCACGGCGACCTCTACGTGAAGGTGCGCTTCGCGCAGCACCCGAGCTACCGGCGGGAGGGCGACGACCTCCACGTCGACGTCCCGATCACGCTCGCGGAGGCGGTCCTCGGCGGGAAGGTCGCGTTCGCGGGCCCCACGGGCGAGGTCTCGCTCACGATCCCGCCGGGCACCCAGAGCGGGCGCAGCTTCCGCCTGCGCGGGCTCGGCGTGCGCACGCGCAAGGCGCAGGGCAACCTTTACGCGCGCGTGGTCGTCGTCGCGCCCGAGCCGGCGAGCGACGCGGACAAGGAGCGCCTCGCCGCCCTCGCGCGCGAGCTCGCGCCGCTCTACGCGGGCGACGTGCGCGGCAAGGTCCGGTTCTAGCTGCCCGGCCGCCGCGCGCCCGAGCGCGGAGCGGCCCCCATGCGAGCCCCTCCGGAAGCCTCGCGGGCCCGCCCGCCCGGCACCGTGCCGGACGGGCGAGCCCGCCGAGGGAGGTGGATCACTCCGGCCCGCGGTGGGCGGCGCGGCTCAACGGCGCGGGGCCACGACCGAGCCCGTGCGGACGGTCGTCGTCACGGAGTCGGCGCCCTGCCCGCCCGCGACGAAGCCCGTGGGCTCGAAGCCGAGGATCTGGACCGGCTTCGGCGCCGGCGGCGGGGGCACGGCCGCGGCGGCCTGGCGCGCGGCCTCCTCGCGGGCGCGCTGCGCGTCGGCGGCGGCCTGGTCGGCGCGCGCGCGCTCCGCCGCGAGCTGGGCGGCCTGGTCCGCGGCCTGGCGCGCGGCCTGGCGCGCGGCGCCCTGCGCCTGGGCCAGCTCGCCCGCGAGCCGCTGCGCCTCGCCCTGCGCGCTCGCGAGCGCGCCCTGCGTCGCGCTCAGGTCGCCCTGGAGCTGCGCGACCCGACCCTGCGCGGCCTGGAGCTCCGCCTCGAGCTGGCCCACGCGGGCGCGCGCCTGGTCGCGCTCGGCCTCGGCCCGGGCGACGTCCTGGCCCAGCGCGGCGACGCGGGCGAGCAGGACGTCGCGGACCTGCTCGAGCCCGGCGACCTCGGCGAGCAGCCGCGCGACCAGGGCGAGCAGGCGGGCCCGCGCGTCGGCGTCGGCGCGGGCCTGCGCGAAGTGGGCCGCCGCGTCCGGGCCCGCGACGCCCGGCGGGAGGATCAGCTCGGCGAGCCCGACGGGCCGCCCGTCCGCGCCGCGCCCGCCCGTGACGAGGACCGCGCCGTCGCCGAGCGGCGTCGCGACCGCGTCCTCGCGGGCGACCACGAGCGCGTCGCCCGCGGCCGTCGCGCCGCCCGGCACGACGACCTCGACGAGCCCCGTCGGCGCGACCGGCCCGGGCGCCCCGACCTGCCCGCCCACGCGGAGCGCGCCGTGGGCGACGGACACCGTGACGGCGCCCGCGCGGGCGACGGTCAGGTTCGCGCGGGCGCGCTCGACGCCGCGCTCGGGGTCGACGCGCCACAGGCCGGCCACGGGCGCGCCCTCGAGCGCGCCGCCCAGGAGGAACAGCGCGCGGGCCTCGCCCTCGGGGAGGACCGCCGGCTCGCCGCCCGTGAAGCCCGCCGGCGCGGGGACCGCGCGGGCCGCGCCGGCCGCGAGGTCGAGCCACTCCGGCGCGAGCGCCTGGCCCGCCCCGTCGACCCCGCCCGCGAGGAGCAGCAGGCGCTCCGACCACGCCGCGAGCCGCCCGCCGCGGCGCTCGCCCAGGGCGAGCGGCAGCGCGCCCAGCGGCGAGAGCGTCCGCAGGTCCCACCCCTCCGCGTCGGCGCGGCCCGCGCCGCCGGCGAGCACGAGCAGGTCCTCGACGACGAGCGCCGCGGCCCCGTCGCGCGGGGCGCCCAGCGCGGGCCCGGCGCGGAACGCGCCCGTGGCCGGGTCGAACAGCTCGGTCGACGCGAGCGGGCGGCCGCTCGCGTCGTGGCCGCCCACGACCCACACCTCGCCCGTCGGCAGGCGCACGGCCGCGTGGTCCGCGCGCGCCGTCGCGAGGGTCGCGACGACCGGCCGGCTCCGCCCGCCGAGCCACAGCTCGGCCGTGTCGCTCGCGCTCGCGCGCGCCGTGCGCCCGCCGGTCACGAGGACCGTCACGCCGTCCTGGAGCGCCGTGGCCTGGTGCCCCTCGCGCGCCTCGACGAGGCTCCCCGCCTCGACGACGCTCCCGACCGCGGCGGTCGCCCCCGCCTGCGCGGCGGCCAGCCCGAGCGCCCGCGTCGACGGCCCCTTCGAGCCGCCGCACCCGACCCCGGCCAGGGCCACGAGCGCCCCGCCCCACACCACGACCCCGCGCGTCCACGACCTCGACCCCGCACCCTGCGTCTCGTTCTTCACGGCACCCTCCCTCCGGGACGAGGGACCTCCAAACAAGCCGCAGGCCAGGCGTAAGCCCTTGCCTGGCAGGCTGTCCTCGGAGAGGTGGCGTCGCCCGGCGCGCCCCGTGAGCAAGCCTTGCCCGTCGACTCCGACGACGGGACGGCTCCGGCCGGGCCCGTCCGGTCCCGCGGGCTGGCTCGCCCGGCGCACAGGAGGCCCGCCTGCGCCGGGCGGGGCGGGCACGCGGCCTGCGCGCCGGCGGCGTCCAGCCGGGCGGCGGGACCTCAGCCCGGCGCGAAGTCGCTCACGATCTCGTGGAGGCCCTGCGCGAGCGCCGGGTCGAGCGCGAGCCGGACGCCGCCGTGCTCCGCGTCGGGCACGAGGCACTGCTCCGTGCCCTTGGCCTTGAAGCGGAGCATGCGGCCCCCGGCGGTCACGTCGACCTTCACGTTGTCGCCGTCGACCCGCACCGACTCGATCGCCGCGAGCGGGACCTCGTAGGTCACGGTCACGAGGTAGCGGAGCCGGCTCGAGGTCCGCAGGATCTCCTCGATCTTCGCCGGGTCCGTGAAGAGCACGTCGGCCACGGGGAGCCTCCCTTCCGCGCCCGGATCATGCCCGGCGGCGAGCCGGACGGAGAGCGCCTGGGGCCCACGGCGAGGCCGCTCCGGCGGCAGGCGCCGTGGACGACCGCCCGCTCCGTCGCCCCGTCAGTCGCCCGCGCGCCGGCCCGCCTCGACGCGGGCGTGGCCCGGGACGTCGCCCACGATCTTCTCGCCGTCCTTGAGCACGTAGGTGATCCGCTCGGGCGCGCCCGAGCCGGCCGGGAACCGGACGTCGACCTTGCCCTCGCGCGGGGTCCCCTGGCCCACGGCCCGGGCCTTCGTCGCGCCGCCCCGGTCGAGCACCTCGCGCACGACCTCGAGGTCGCCGGCGCCCGGGCCGTCGGGCGAGGCCTCCCGGATCGTGAGCCGGAGCGGCGTGCGCCCGAACAGGGTGGTCGTCGTCTCCAGGGACCACACCCCGACCGCGCGCGGGAAGCGCTTGAACCAGCTCTTCACCTCGGACACGTCGTCGCGGAGCGCGAGCAGCGCCGCCTCGAGCTCGGGCGGCGTCATGTCGCGCCCGGTCCGGGCCCGGAAGGCCGCGTCCTCGGCCGCGAGCCGCTTGGCGTAGGCCTGCGCCGCCTTGTCGATCGCGTAGAAGGCCCGGAGCGCGTCCTTGCTCATGCCCTCGGGGACGTCCGCGAAGTTGAGCCGCGTGCCCGAGAGGCGCACGAGCACGGCCGAGGTCGGGCGGAACCACCACGGCGTGCGGGGCGCGTAGCCGTCCTCGTCCATCCAGCGGAACATGCTCGCGAGCACCGCGTGCATGCGGTGGCTCGCCGGGAGGTCGGCCGCGACCGAGCCCTCGGCCACGCGCAGGAGCTCGGGCGACACGTCGGCGTCGCCGGGGGCCGGCCCCGGCGCGCTCGGGTCGACGCCCCACGAGCGGAACAGCGCCCGGCTCCCCGCGCCCGCGTTGAAGCGCGTCCGCGGCCCGAACAGCTCGATCCCCGCCCGCCGGTAGACCTCCTCGCCCACGCCCGAGCAGAAGAAGCTCTGCAGCTCGCGCGGCGGGGCCGGCGCCGCCGGCCCCCCGGCCTCGCCGCCCAGGGCGCCGACCACGCCGGACGTGGCCGCGCCGCCATTCGTGCCCCCGGCCGTGCCCATGGAGAAGTCGTAGGCGAGCGGGCGGCCCGCCGCGATCGCGTCGCGCGCGCGCGCGAAGAAGGCGTCCGCGGCCGCGTCGAGCGCGGGCTGCTTCGTCTCGTCGCGGAGCACGAAGATCACGTCGCGGGCCGTGCTGTCGTAGTGCTCGTCGAGGAGCCGGATCGTGACGCCCGTCTCGATCAGCGACTCGATCACGAACCACGTCCCGGCCGGGTAGGTCTTCCCGCGCAGGGCCTGCGGCTCCTTGCAGCGGTAGGCGAGCGCGTAGTGGCTGAACTGGTTGTCCTCCGCCGCCGAGCGCGCGATCGCGGCCGACACGACCGACCGCCCGACGCACAGGATCGAGTAGGCGCGCGGGTAGTCGTCGAACGGCCGCGCCGCCCAGGCCGGGTGCACGAGCCAGTGGTGCTTCGGGAAGCGGTCCGCGAGCGCGGGGCGCCCGCCGCGGTAGAGCGCGTCGGGCTGCCGCTCGAGCGCGCGCAGGAGCGCCGCCTCGCGCAGGAAGCGCGCGCCGCGCAGGCCGCGCCGCTTCGCGTCGGCGAGCTCCTGCGTGAGCGCGCCCCGCGCCGCGGCCTCGGCCAGGCGGTCGTCGAGCGCGAGCATGAGCCCGAAGACCTGGCGCATGAGCGCCTCGGGGTCGTCGTCGAGGCTGCGCGGGTCGACCCGCTCCGGCGAGAGCGTCCACAGCGCCTCGAAGTGCCGGCGCAGCTCGGCCGCCGGGTCGCCCGCGAAGAACCGCGCGGGGTCCTGGGCCCAGGCCAGGCGCGCCGCGACCTCGGCTCGCAGGTCGACGAGGCCGCCCGCGGGGTCGACCTGCCCGGTCCGGTCCTGCGCTGCGGCCTCCGGCAGGTGCGTCGCGCCCGCGAGCGCGAGCCCCGCCCCCATGACCAGCCCGGGCAGCCGCCCGGCCACGCCTCGCCTCATGTCGACCTCCGCGCGCAAGCTCCCCGGGAGGATACCCGACCCCCCGGCCCCCCCTGAAGCGCCTTTCCGGCCCGGGCGGCGCCGTGGGGCTACCCTGACCGGTGGAGGCCGCGCGTGCCCTCGCCCTTCCCTGGCATGGACCCCTGGATCGAGGACCCGGCCGGTTGGACCGAGGTCCGTGCGCGCCTCGTGCCGACGCTCGGGGACGCGCTCGTGGCGAAGCTCTAGCAGCACCGGCCGCGGTCAGCGCCGGCGGCGCGCGCGCGGGCCGGGCTCGGCGCGGCCGCCGCGCGCCCCCTGGCCCTCGGGCGGGTACCAGGGGCGGCGGTGGCGCCGCGCCCCCGCGCGGTCGCGCGGGGGCGGGGCCTCGACCGTGACCTCGCGCCCGCCGTCGGGCGTGACGAACGTGACCCTGTGCGCGTGGAGCGAGAGGCGGTCGAGGAGCGGGCGCTCCTCGCCCTCGCGCGGCGGGCGGTAGCCGCGCTTGAGCTGCGAGAGGAGCAGGCGGGCGCCCCCGCCGTACTGCGGGTCGACCGCGAGCGGGTGGCCCAGCGCCGCGAGGTGCTGGCGGATCTGGTGGGTCCGCCCGCTCTCGGGGAACGCGCGCACGAGGGTGTGCGCGCCGAACCGCTCGGCGACCTCCCAGCGCGTCCGCGCCTCGCGCTCCGTCTCGGGGCCGGCCGTGCCGCCGCCCGGCCGTGGCGCGGCCGTCGGCGCGTCGACGACGCCCGCGTCGTCCTCGATCCGGCCGAGGACGAGCGCGAGGTACTCCTTCTCGACCGCGCGGGCCTCGAAGGCGGCCGTGAGCGCCTGCAGGCCCGCGCGCGTCTTCGCGACGAGCACGACGCCCGTCGTGTCCTTGTCGAGGCGGTGCGCGACGCGCGGCCGCGGCGGGCGCCCGCCGCGGTCCCCGCGCGTGGTCAGGAGGTGGTGGAGCACGGCGCCCAGGAACGGGCGGTCGTCCTGCCCGCGCTCGCTCTCGACGGACACGCCGGCCGGCTTCTGGCAGGCGAGCACGTGCGCGTCCTCGTGGAGCACGGCGAAGCCCTCGAGCGGGGCGGGCTCGATCCGGGGCGCGTCCGCGAGCGCGACCGGATCGACGGCCACGACGTCGCCCGCGGCGAGGGCCTGCCCCGGCCCCGCCGGCCGACCGTTCACGGTCGCGCCCCCGTCGCGCGCGAGCGCGCGCAGGCCGGCCGTCGTCCGGTCCGGCAGCCGCTCGGCGAGCGCGGAGAGGAGCGGCAGGCCGTCCTCCGCCGCGTCGACGGTCCACGTCGCGGGCCCCTCCCCCGGCGCGGCGTCGCCCGGGTCGTCGCCCGGGTCGTCGCCCAGGTCGTCGTCCAGGTCGTCGCCCAGGTCGTCGCCCGGGTCGTCGTCCAGGTCGCCGGGCGGCCTACCCACCGGGCCCGCCCTGTCCGGCCCGCGCCGGCCGCAGGCTCCGGCCGTGGGCCCGCTCGACCGCGGCCTCGACCCGCCGGAGGAGGGTGTCCGGCGGGAAGGGCTTCGCGAGCACGTCGTGGCCGGCCGCGACGAGGGCGTCCACGGGGTCGCCCGTCACGAGCAGCACCGGGAGGGCCGGGTGCGCGCGTCGGAGGTGATCGGCGAGCTCGAGCCCGCCCATGCGCGGCATGCTCACGTCCGACACGACGAGGTCGAAGTCGCGCTCGGCGAGCCGGGCCAGGGCCTCGCGCCCGTCGCCGACGGCGGTGACGTCGAGCCCGCGCTCGAGCAGGACGTTCGCGAGGATCGCGCGCACGACGGCGTCGTCCTCCGCCACGAGCACGGCGTCGCGCGGGGGCGCGCCCGCGTCCGTCGCCGGGGGCGCCGCCGCCGCGTCGCCGTCGTCGGCCGTCGCGCGGGCCCCGTCCGACGTCGCGGGCAGCTCGACCGTGACCGTCGTCCCGGCGCCGGGGGCGCTCCGGAGCGAGACGCGCCCCCCCGCGGCCCGCGCGATCGCGTTGCACGTCGAGAGCCCGAGCCCCGTCCCGGCCGCGCCCTTCGTGCTGAAGAACGGCTCGAGCGCGCGCGCGAGGACCTCGGGCGGCATGCCCGCGCCCTCGTCGGTCAGCTCGAGCGTCGCGCAGGCGTGAGGCGGGCCGTCGGGGCCCCCGGCCGGCAGCGCGCGCGTCCGCACCCGGACCCTCCCGCCCGCCGGCATGGCGTCGCGCGCGTTGGCGGCCAGGTTGAGCACGAGCTGATCGAGCTGGGACGGGTCGAGGACGACCCGCGGGAGCTCGGGCGCCAGGTCGAGCTCGAGCCGGATCGCCGGGCCGAGCAGGCGCGGCAGCAGCGTCGCGGCGAGCCGCTCGACGGCCCGCGAGAGGTCGAGCGGCTGCGGCACCGGCCGGCTCCGGCGCGCGAAGTCGAGGAGCTGGCGGGTGAGCGCCGCCCCGCGGTCGGCCGCGTCGAGCAGCCCCTCGAGCTCGCGCTGCGCCGTGTGCTCGGCCCCGAGCGAGCGGCGCGCGAGCGACGCGCAGCCGACGATCGCCGCGAGCAGGTTGTTGAAGTCGTGGGCGACGCTGCTCGCGAGCCGGCCCAGGCTCTCCTCCTTGGCCGCCTGGGCCATGTCGGCCTCGAGCCGGCGCTGGTCGGTCAGGTCGAGGTCGACGCCCAGGACGCCGAGCACGGCGCCGCCCGGGTCCCGGACCGGCGCGAGCACGCGCGAGACGTGGCGCCGGACGGCGCCGCGCGCGACCTCCTCCTCGAGCCGCACGACCTCGCCCGCGAGCGCCCGGTCGACGCGCGCCTCGGCGCGCGCGCGCTCGTCCGGCGCGAGGTCGCGCGCGGCGCCGTCGAGGTCGCCGTCGAGCGCGAGCGACGGCGCGTTCTGGAGCACGAGCCGTCCGGCGCGGTCGCGGATCCAGAACGCGAACGGGAAGCTCTCGGCGGCCGAGCGCAGGCGGGCCTCGCTCTCGCGCAGGCGCTCGAGCGCGAGCCGCAGCGCCGTGATCGGCGTCGAGACCATGGTCACGCCCACGACGCGCCCGTCGCGCCACACCGGGCCGAGGTTCGCCTGGAACCAGGCCGCCTCGCCGTCCGGGCCCTGCCCGGCGAACTCGCCCTCCTGGGGGGTGCCCGTCGCGACCGCCCGCTCGATCAGCGCGCGCATGCGCGGGCGCTCGTCGGGGGGGACCCACGCCGTCACGTCGGAGCCCACGACGTCGGCCTGCTCGATCGAGCCCGTGTCGTAGGTGCGGTTGATGAACTCGACCTGCCCGTCGGGCGCGAGCATGAGCACGAAGCTCGGCGCCGTGTCGAGCACCGCGCGGAGCTGCTCGCGCGAGCCGCGCAGCGCGTCCTCGGCGCGCCGGCGCTCGGTCACGTCGTGGACCGTCCCGAACAGGCCGACCGCCTGCCCCGCGGCGTCGCGCCGGGCCTGCCCGCGGCACTCGAGCCAGCGCGCCGCGGGGCCCTCGCCGACCGGGTGCTCGAAGCGGTAGCCCTCGGTCCGCCCCGCGAGCGTGTCCTCGATCACGGCGAGGAGCGCCGGACGGTGCGCGAGGGGGATCAGCGCGAGGTAGGCCTCGTAGGAGGCGTCGAAGCTGCCCGGCGCGAGGCCGAACACGGCCTCGACGCCGTCCGACCAGCGCACGGCGCCCGTCGCCACGTCCCAGCTCCACACGCCGGTCTGCGCGGTGCGGAGCGCGCGCGTCAGCCAGGCGGCCTCCTCCCGCGCGGCCTCGGCCGCGGCCACGAGGCCGGTCACGTCGTCGAGCAGGAGCAGCTCCCCAGGCCCCGCCCGCGCGCGGAGGACGCGGCGCCGGTCCCCGACCCGGCCGGCGAGCAGGGCGGTGCCGGTCTCCTCGCGGCCTGCCGCGCCGAGGACGACGGCCTCGTCGTGCTCGAGCGCGCGCCAGCCGAGGTCGGCCAGGGTCTGCCCGACGACCTCGGCCGCCGGGGCGCCGAGGAGCGCGCTGGCGCCGGCGGACGCCCAGCGCACGCGCCCGTCGGCCTCGCGCGCCAGGAGCGCCACGAGCCCGGTCGCTGCGAGCGCCGCCAGGTCGTCCTCGGTTGCCTCGCCCCCGCGGTCCACGCGGGCATCCTGCGCCGGCCCGGTCCCCGGCGCAACGGCGCCGCGGGGCGCCGCGCCGCGTCAGGTCGCGCCGGGGGCGGCGCGCCCCGCCCACAGGGCGGCCACGACCCCGAACGCGACCGCGACGTTGAGGGACTCGGCGCCCGGGTCGGCCGGGGCGAGCGTCGCGCGCAGGACGTCGGGCCCGAGCGGCGGGAGCCCGGGGCCCTCGGCGCCGAGCAGGAGCAGGGCCCGCGCGGGCAGGGGCTCGCGGCGCGGG
>JANJTH010000037.1 GCA_024711205.1 Planctomycetota bacterium
GCCGCGTCCGTGCCGCCGAGGCCCCCGGCCTCGCGCCAGGCGAGGTGCGCGGCGAGGGTCGCCGTGGCCAGCGCCCCGCCGCCGACCAGGAGGTCGTGGCGCCGCCAGGCGCCGACCCCGGCCGTGGCCGCGGCGAGCGCGAGCAGGTAGCCCTCGGCCGCGTGGACGTCCGGCAGGACCGCGAGCGGGGCCGCGGCGAGCGCGAGGCCGACCGTCGCCCAGCCGGCGCGCAGGCAGGTCGGCGCGACGAGGGGCACGAGCGCGGCGGCGACGGGGAGGAACAGGAGGAGCGCGCCGGGCCGGGCGAGCGGCGCGCCCCGCCCGAGCAACCACTCCGCGGGGGCGACGACGACGACGAGCGCGGCCAGGCCCGGGGCGTGGGCGAGGACCCGGTCGGCGTCGACGCCCGCGGCGCGCGCGATCGCGCCGCCCACGGCCACGAGGACCAGCGCGGCCGGGAGGATCTGGAGCGGCGTGGACGACTCGCCCCCGAGCCAGAGCGCGTTGGCGAGGAGCGCGGGGACCGCGAGCGCGACGGTCCCGCGCCACACGGCGGCCGGGACCCGGCTCCGCAGCGGGCCCGGGCGCGCGCCCACGAGGTCGGGCAGGCCGCGGGCGAGCGGCGCGAGCGCGAGCGCCGCGCCCCACCACAGGGCGAGGTGGAGCGCGCGCGCGCCCGCGTGGGAGAGCGCGCCGCCCGTCCAGGCGGCGAGCCGCTCGGCGAGGAGCGGCAGGCCGAGCGCGCAGGCCGCGTAGAGCCCCGCGTCGAGCCGGCGCTCCCAAGGCGCGAGCTCGAGCCCGACCCGGCGGTGGACCCACGCCAGCTTGGCCGGCATGAGCACCGAGAGCGCGAGGCCCAGCCCGAGCACGGCCGCGAGCCCGCCGGCGCCCTCGCCGGCGCCGCCCAGGTCGGCCGCGGCGCTCGCGACGGCGAACGGCGCGGCGAACCGGACGACGGCCGCGATGATCAGGATCGACGTCGTCTCGTAGGCGATCCGCCGCGGCCACAGGAACAGGAGCGCGACCCCGAGCAGCGCGAGCTCGTAGGCCTCGAGCAGGCCGACCCCGCCCGCGGCGCCGCCCACCGTCCCCGTGTCGAGCCCGCCCTCCCGGTCGAGCAGGCGCAGCCCGACGAGCAGCGCGAGCGCCGAGAGCGGGAACGTCGGGTTGTAGTCGAACGTCGTCCGGAGCCAGCGGCCGAGCGCGCCCACGAGGCCTCCCGGGCCCGCGCCGCCCGGGCGGGGCCCTCGCGAGGCCGGGCCGGGCCGGGCCGACGGCCCGGGCGACGCCTCCGGCGAGGCCTCGCCCCGGGGTACGCCCGGGGCCGGCCCGGGTTCAGTCGGTCCGGCGGGCGCCGGCCCCTGCGGCCTCCGCGGGCGGCTGGACCGCGGGCGCCTCGCCCCCGGGCGCCCCGGGTTCGCCCGGGGCGGCGGCGACCCGGTCCACGGGGCCGCCGACCCCGGCCGCGCGCAGGCCGGCGTACGCCAGCCCGCCCATGAGGCCGGTCCCGGGGAGCGTGAGCAGCCAGGCGTAGAGGATCTTGGCGCCGAGGCCCCAGCGCACGGCCGACAGGCGCTGCGTCGCCCCCACGCCCAGGATCGAGCCCGTGATCGTGTGCGTGGTCGAGACGGGCGTGCCGAGCGCCGCGGCCACGCCGAGCGTGATGCTCGCCCCGGTCTCGGCCGCGAACCCGTGGATCGGCTTGATCTTGATCAGGTTCATGCCGAGCGTGCGGATCACCTTCCAGCCGCCGCAGGCCGTGCCGAGGCCCATGACGAGCGCGCACGCGAGCTTGACCCACAGCGGGACCTCGAGCTCCCGCTGGAACCCGCCGGCCACGAGCGCGAGCGTGATCACGCCCATGACCTTCTGCGCGTCGTTCGTGCCGTGGGCCCAGGCCATGGCCGAGACCGACACGAGCTGGAGCTTGCCGAACCATCGGTTCACGGTGACCGGCCGCACGCGACGCAGGAGCCACATGAGCCCCGCCATGACCGCGAACCCGATCAGGAGCCCGGCCACGGGCGAGAGCAGCATGGCCTTGAGCACCTTCATGACGCCGTCGCGGTGGACCGCGTCCCAGCCGGCGGCCCAGGCCGTCGCGCCCACGAGGGCCCCCACGAGCGAGTGCGAGCCGCTGATCGGCATGCCGACGAGCGTCATGAGCCCGACCCAGGTCGAGGCCGCGAGCATGGCCGCGAGCACGACCGTCTGCGTGACGACGGCCGGGTCGACGAGGTCGCCCGCGATCGTCTTGGCCACCTTCGTCGAGACGAGCGCGCCGAGCACGTTGAGGAGCGCCGCCAGCGAGACGGCCGTGATCGGCGAGAGGACGCGCGTCGAGACGACCGTCGCGATCGCGTTCGCGGAGTCGTTCCACCCGTTGCAGAAGTCGAACAGGAGCGCCGCCACGACGACGGCGACGATCAGGGTGGTCGGCTCCACTAGAGGTTCTTGATCACGACCGTGCGGATGACCTTCACGCAGTCGTTGCACTGGTCGGCGGCGTTCTCGAGCGCCTCGAGCAGCTCGCGGTCGCGCAGGAGCGCCGCGGCCTCGGGCGGCGGGGCGGCGAACAGCTTGCCGAGCCCCTCGCGGTAGAGCTTGTCGGCCTTGCTCTCGAGCGCGCCGACCCGGGCCACGCAGAGCTGGATCTCGTCGGCCTTCTGGAGGTCCTTGAGCAGCCGGACGGCCACGGCGATCTCCTTGACGCACTCGCCGAGGACGCCGACCATCTCCTTCATCGTCTCGGACAGCCGCTCGCACCCGAAGATCGAGACGCGCGAGGCCGTGCCGTCGAGGTGGTCGACGGTCGTCTCGAGCGCCGACGTGAGCGCGTGCAGGTCCTCGCGGTCGATCGGGGTCACGAACGTCTTGTCGAGCGCGTCGTGCATGGTGCGCGCCAGCTCGTCGCCGACCCGCTCGATCTCGCCCATGTGCAGGGAGAGCTCGGCGAACGCCTCGTGGCCCTCGACCTCGCGCAGGCGCTCGAACACGCGCGCGCCCTCGAGCAGGTTCTCGGCGATCTTGTCGAGGAACCCGAAGAACGTCGAGTCGCTCGGGAGGAGGAACTTGATCAGGCGTTCGAGCACCGGAGCCACCTCTCCCTGGACCGCCCGCGGGGGGCGGGGCCGCCGAGCACGGGCAGCGCGAGTGGGCGGATTCCAGCCGCGGGCCGGCCGGGTGTCAACGCCGGGCCGCGGCTTGATCGGCTCTTTACACGGATTCGCGCGCGGCGTGACCCGACGCCAGGGGTTACGGCTACACGGCGCGGCGGCCGATCAGGTTCAGGAACTCGGCGCGGGTCTTCGGGTCGCTCTTGAAGTGCCCGAGCATGCACGAGGTGCTCGCGAACGAGTTCTGCTTCTCGACCCCGCGCATCATCATGCAGAGGTGCTTCGCCTCGATCACGACCGCGACGCCCTTGGGCGTGAGCGCCTCCTGGAGCGCGTTGGCGACCTGGACCGTGAGCCGCTCCTGGACCTGGAGCCGGCGCGCGAACACGTCGACGAGCCGGGGGATCTTCGAGAGGCCGATGATCTTGCCGTCGGGGATGTACGCGACGTGCGCCTTGCCGAAGAACGGCAGCATGTGGTGCTCGCACATGGAGTAGAGCTCGACGTCGCGCACGACGACCATCTCGTCGCCGCCCTCGTGGAACACGGCCTCGTTGAGGACCTCGCCCAGGTCCTTGCGGTAGCCCGAGGTGAGGAAGGCGAGGCTCTTCGCGACGCGGTCCGGCGTCTTGAGCAGGCCCTCGCGCGCGGGGTCCTCGCCCAGGTTCGCGAGCAGGCTGCGCACGAGGTCGGCGTTGGCGGCTTGGGGGGCGTCGAGCTCGGGCATGGCGAGGGCTCCGGGGAGGGAGGGCGCGCGGGCGAGCGCGCTCGCGCGGCCGCGCGGGGCGCATGGTAGCCGTGCGGGTCCGCCGGGCCTGCCCCGGGGCGCGCGGGCCTTCCCGGGCCTGGACATGGCGCCCCGGCGGCGGCCCGGTCCGCGGGCGGCGCCGGTCGGGGCGCCCGCGGCTTGCGGCGGGCGCGCGGGCGGCCGAGAATCGCTCGCGTGGCGGCGACGCGTGGGCGCATGGGCCGGGCCCGGATCACCGACCTGTTGATCTGGGACGCGGTGCTCGTCGCCGCGGTCGCGGGCCTCTACGCGGCCGACCGCGGGCTCGACCGGCCCGGGGCCGCCCTCGGCCCCGCGGGCCCCGCGACCACGGCGGGCGCCGGCGGGCCCGTCGTGGTCG
>JANJTH010000051.1 GCA_024711205.1 Planctomycetota bacterium
CGGGTCGTCGTGACCGGCGTCGACGGGCTCGAGCGCGCGTTCGAGCCCGGGGCCGTGCGCGCGCGCGCGACGCTGCGCGGGGGC
This sequence comes from Planctomycetota bacterium, assembly GCA_024711205.1. Classification (GTDB taxonomy): domain Bacteria; phylum Planctomycetota; class J058; order J058; family J058; genus JANJTH01. The sequence goes on from JANJTH010000051.1 coordinate 85, forward strand.
GACGCGCGGGCCGCGGTCGCCGAGGGCTTCGACGCGGCGCGCCGCGCGCTCGGCGACGCGCCGTCGGGGCTCGTGCTCCACCGGCTCGCCTTCCAGGCGTTCGGCGCGGGCCTGCCCGACCGCGGCGCCCGCCTCCTCGTCGAGGCGCTCGCCTCGCGCGAGGGGGCGATCCTCGTGGACATGTTCGGGGACGGCGACCTCGAGCGCCTCCACCGCGCGCGCGCGTCGCTCCCGGGCGCGACCTCGCCCACGGGCGCGCCCGTGGGGCCGCTCGCCCTCGCCGCGCCCACGACGGGCGGCGAGCTCCCCGACCACCCCGACCCGCCCGCGCCGGACCCGCTCGAGGACCCGCCGGACGAGCCGGCCGAGCCGGCGCCGACGTCGACCGGGGGGGGCCAGGCGGGCGTCCGCGACCCCGTGATCGCGCACCCGGCCTGGGGGGCCGCCGAGGGCGCCTACCGGACGGGGCTCCAGCTCTACCGGAGCGCCTTCGGGGCCTCGGTCGCGCAGGGCGGCCCGACGATCCGCGGGGCGCTCCGGCAGTTCCGCGCCGCGCAGGACCAGCTCGACCGCCTCGTCGCGGCGGTCCCGGACGCGGTCGAGCACTACGAGGTGCAGCGCCGGATCCAGGAGGTGAACAGCCTCGTGCTCGACTGCACCAAGCGCCTCGGGACGGGCGATTGACCGCGCCGCGCGCTCGCCGACGGCCCCCCGGAGGGCCCCGCCCCGCGAGGGCGCTGCTCCTCCTGGCCGGCCTCGCGCTCGCGCCCGCGGCGCGCGCCGACGACGCCACCGCGCGCCGGCACATGTCGCGCGCCTACGAGCGCTGGAACGACGCCGACCCGCGCGTCGTGCTCGAGGCCGCCGAGGCGGCGCTGGCCGCGGGCCCGCGCGACCGCCTCCTGCGGGCGCAGGTGCTCCTGCTCCTCGCCTCGGTCCACCAGGTCAAGACGGCCGACACCGAGCAGGCGCTGCGGCGGCTCGAGGAGCTCGAGGCGCTGCTCGAGGGCGACGAGAGCGAGGCCGGGCGGCGCATGCTGGCCGACGCGCTCGTGCGCCGCGCGAGCCTGCTCTACGCGGAGCGCGACGACCCCCGGGGCGCGCTCGCCTGCTTCCGCCGGGCCCAGGTCGCCCGCTTCCAGGCCTCGACCTCGGACTCCGTGTCCCAGCTCCTGTTCCGGCTCGGGCGCGACCCGGCGCGGTCCGCGGCGGAGCGGCGCGAGCACCTCGACCTCGCGCTCGCGCTCGCCCGCGAGGCCGTCCACGAGGCGCCCCGCGGCCAGGAGGGGCGCCCGCGCGCCGCGCGCGCCCGCTACCGGCTCCAGCTCGTCCTCGTGCTCGAGGCGCTCGGCCGCAACGGCGAGGCGGCCGACGCCTGGGCGCTCCTGCGCCGCGACGACCTCGACGACAACGCGCTCTACCTGCGGGGCGTCCTCCACGCGCTCCGCGGCGAGCCCGACCCCGCGCGCGAGGCCTTCGAGAAGGCCCTCGCGCTCCGTCCGACGCCGGCCGCGCGCAACGCGCTCCGCCGCTACCTGCGCGGCGAGCCGGACGTGCGGCCGCTCCTCGCGCGCCCCGACTGGGCCAGGCTCGCGCAGGACGAGTAGCGGGCGCCGGGGACGAGGGGCCGGGGGGTAGGCGGCCCCCCGCCTACCTCCTCCCGCTCGCTGGGCTGGCCCGCGCGCGGCGTCCCGAGGTCCCCTGGCCCCGGCGCGGGGTGGAGGGGTTGTCGTGGGCCGGGTCGGGGGCGATCGTGCGCGCGGCCCGGGACGGGCCGCGAGGAGGCCGCATGAAGTTCGGGGCGCGCAATCAGGTCACGGCCACGGTCGAGGAGCTCGTCGAGGGCGGCGTCATGTGCCAGGTCAAGCTGGGGCAGGTCGACGCCTCGGCCGGCATGTCGAGCGTCATGACCCTCGAGTCGGCCCGCGACCTCGACCTCAAGCCGGGCGACCGCGTGCGCGTGGTCGTCAAGGCGATCCACGTCCTGCTCGTCAAGGACTGATCGTCGCCGACTGATCGTCGCCGACTGATCGCCGGGCGGCCCTCGAGACCCTCCGCGGGGCCGGCGCCCGCTCGAGGCGCCCAGGACCGGCTCCATCCCCATGAGATCGACGGGGTGTCGGCGGGTGGCCTCCGGCCACCCGCCGACACCCCGTCGATCTCCCCGGCTACCTCTGCCGCGCGCGGATCAGGGCGAAGAAGCTCTCGAGCCCGCTCTGGTCGTCGCGGATGAACGCGGCGCCCCAGCGCAGGAAGTCGCGCACGTCGTCGGGCGCGAGGGGGGCGGCGCCGGGCGCCGCGCCCGGCGCGCCGGCCGTCCAGACCTCCTGCGCGATCTCGAGCAGGACGCCGGCCGGCGCGAGCGGCTCGCCCGGGGCCGGGTTCGTCGCGGCGCGCAGCACGGTCAGGATCGTCTTGCCGCCGTCGGCCGTGAGCAGGCGCTCGAACGCGACGATCGCCTCGGGGACGAGCGGGCTGCGCGGGTCGAGGATCCGCGCGACGGCGGGCGCCAGGTCGGCGAGGGGCAGCGCGCCCGGGGGGAGCGCGAGGAGCTGCACGGCCAGCCGGGCCAGCCCCCCGAACACGTCGCGCTCGCGCGTCGGGCTCGGCGTGAGCAGGCTCACGAGCCCGCGGTCGATCAGGGCCTTCGAGGGCGCGTCGTGGATCGTCCGCAGGACGGCCACGACGGTCGCCGTGTGCCGGCTCGCGAGCGCCTGGTCGAGCCGCGCCTGCACGGCGCGGACGTCGCTCGCGCGGGTCGCCGCGTCGGCCGGGAGCACCTGGAGCAGCGCGTCGAGCAGCGTGGCCGTGAGCGGCACGAAGCTCCCGTTGCGGAGCAGCTCCTGGCCGTTCACCTGCTCGCGGGCGAGCAGGACGTCGAACCCGCCGTCGAGCAGGCGGTCGAAGGCGGGGCCGGCCCCGGCCTGCGCGAGGCGCGCGTCGAGCGCCTGGAGCGGGCGGAGCAGCAGGTGGGCGCGCGAGGGGGCGGCGCGCCCGCGGTGGTCGACGGTGGCCGCGTCCGTGTCGACGAGGCCCGCGAGGGCGCGCGCGACCGCGTTCGCGACCGGCTCGCCCGTCGCGGGGTCCTGCACGGCCCGGGCCTGCGCCGCGACGTCCTGGAGCGCGTCGAGCGCGCCCGCCTCGAGCACGGCCGCGAGGTCCGGCTCGACGGCGCGCAGCGTCGACGACCAGTCGCGCTGGACGCGCACGAGCAGCCGCACGAGCAGCTCGGTCTCGCCGCGGTCCTTGAACGCCTTGGCGAGCGGGAGGAACCCGTCGAGCGCCCCCGCCTTCGCGAGCGCGTCGAGCGCCTGGATGTCGCCCGAGATCCCGCTGCAGAACAGGTTCGTGAGGAACCCGGGGAGCGCCTGGACCATGCTCGCGAGCGACCCGACCGTCTGCGGCGAGAGCCCCGCCATGAGGTCGAGCACCCACACGGCGAGGCTCTTGCCGAGGAGCTGGCAGCCGTCGGCGCGCGCGAGCAGGTCGAGGAGCTGGTGCGCGGCGGAGCGGTTCTCGCCCGCGCCGCCGGCCGTGGCCGGCTGGGCGTAGTCGACCCGGCGCGAGCGCGCCTCGTCGATCCCGTTGCGGTCGCCGTCGGGCGCGAGCTCGCGCTCGACCGACCGGTAGACGAAGAGCGGCGCGAGCTGGTGCGCGAAGTCCGGCGCCTGCGCGCGCAGGGCGACGAACGCGTCGAGGAGCACGAGGGCCGTGGACGAGCTCGTCGCCGCGGGCTGCTCGAACACGTCGTCGAGGAGCGGCATGAGGTCGTCGACGAGCTGCACGAGCCGCGGGTCGGACAGGCGGACCCGCCCGAGCCCGCCGCCGACCGGCGTCGCGCCGTGGGCCGCGTCGCGGGCCCGCGCGAGCGCGACGAACAGGGCCTCGCCGCGCGCCGGGTCCTGGCGGAGGAGCGCCGCGACCCCCCGGAGGACGGCCATGGCCGCGTCGGGCTCGAGCAGCGAGAGGACCCCCGCGAGCAGGTCGATCGCCGGGCCGTCGGGCGCGTAGGTCCCGTCGGCGCGCTGCGGGCCGAGCGCGGCCTCGAGGACGACGCGCCCGTCGTGGTGCAGGTCCCGCGCGAGGAGCTCGCCCGCGAGCTTCATGCCGAGCGCCACGGCCGTGCGCTTCGCGTCGACGACCTCGAACAGCGGCGCGCCCGCGTCCGTGGTCGCCCGGCCCTCGGCGTCGTAGCCCGGGCTGCCGGCGCGCCCGAAGGCGGGCCGGTCGAGCGGCGCCCCCGCGGCGTCGACGAAGCGGTCGAGCGCGTCGACGTCGGCCAGCCTGTCGCCGTCGTGGTCGACGAAGGGCGCCGGCAGCCGCCCCGTGGCCGGGTCGCGCGCGACGCGCGGGAGGCCGCGCGGGTCGAGGCGCGCGACCCACTCGGCCGGGCCGAGGTCCGGGTTCCCGCGCAGGACGGCCTCCTCGGTCACGGCCTGCGCCATGACCTCGAGGAGCCGCGAGAGGTCGGGGCCCTGCGGCCGGGCCGAGGGCGTCGCGAGGTCGACCGCGAGCTCGTGCAGGAGCGCGTGGAGGTCGGGCACGAGCGTGGGCTCGCCGTTCGGCCGCCCCTGGTCGTCGCGCCCGTCGTTCTCGGCGATCAGCGTCGCGACCGCGCGCCAGGTCTGCTCGGTCTCGGGGTAGTTGAACAGCCGCCCCAGGAGGGCGATCGCCTCGGCCGGCGGCAGCGTCGCCGCGGCGCGCTGGACGCCGGTCCAGCGGGCGAGCGCCGCCGTGGCCTGCGGGTCGCTCGCGAGCTCGTCGAGCGCGTTCGCCACGTGCCCGAACAGCGTGGGCAGCGTGCCGTCGTCGACGAGCGCGAGGACCGCGTCGGTCGTCGGCCCGGCCCCCTGGAGCGTGCTCGCGTTGAGGACGTCGTTGACCGCGCCGACGAAGTCGTCGCGCCGGGCGTCCAGGGCCGCGAGCCGCGCGTCGCGCACCGCGAGGTCCGGCTCGCGCGCGACCTGCTCGCGCACGAGCGAGAACATGGCCGCGCCCAGGTCGTTCGCCGCGAGGACCCCGGCGACGGTCGAGCTCGACCCGCCCCCCTTGCCGCCGATCGAGTCGCTCGAACAACCCGCGCCGGCAAAGACTTGCGTCAGGGCCAGGCCCCAGGCGCACAGCGCGGGCAGGTGACGACGACGGGGGCGGCCCCGGGCAGGGAGCTTCCGCATGGACGGACCTCGATCCGGGGTGGGGGCAATCAAACCGTGCGCCGGACGACGTGCGCTTCATTGCGCTGCGGGGAATGGGCTTACGGCGCTCCGCGCCGAGTTCGTCTTCCCAGAACCGGGAAGTCGCCGAGACGGCGCGTGCGGCCGGAGCACGACGACGGGTCGCCCCCGGTGGGCCCCGCCGGGGGCGCCCGGCGCCTGCGCGAGGTGGACGCGGCGGCGGCGCCGTCGACGAACCGGCGCGCCGCGTCTACGCTGGCGGCATGGTCGCTCCGAGGTGGGTCCTGGGCTCGTGCGTGGCGCTCGCGGCGCTCGCGGGCGGGGACCCGGCCCGCGCCGACCTGATCCACCTGCACAACGGGCGGGCGCTCGAGGGCCGGGTGCTCGAGGAGCGGCCCGACGCGCTCGTCCTGGCCGTGCCCGGCGGGACGCTGACCGTGCCCCGGGCGTCGGTCGCGCGGATCGAGGCGCGCCCGCTCGCCGAGGACGAGCTCGCGCTGCGGCTCGGGCGCACGGACGCGAGCGACCCCGAGGCCGTGCGCCGGCTCGCCGACTGGGCGAGCGCGCGCGGGCTCGGCGAGCGCGCGCGCGACCTCCACGCGCTCGCGGACGGCGTGGACCTCGAGGGGCGCGTCGCCGCGGCCGAGGGCGCGACGACGGCCGACGCGTGGCTCGACCTCCTCGCCTGGGCCGAGGCCCGGGAGCTCTCGCGCGAGGTCCGCGCCTGGCTCGCGCGGCGCGCCGTCGAGGTCGAGCCCGAGCGGCTCGAGGCGCAGGACGCGCTGGCCCGGCTCGAGGCGGAGGCCCGCGCGGCCGAGGCCCCGGGTGCCGCAGGTCGGCGGCCGGGCCCCGCGCGGCGCCCGGCGCGCCTGACCCCGGCC
>JANJTH010000098.1 GCA_024711205.1 Planctomycetota bacterium
CGCGCGCGCGGGCCTCGCGGCGCTCCCCTGGCCGCCCGAGGGCCGGCGCGCGGCGGTCGCGGCGCACGAGGGGCTGGCGCTGCTCGCCGTCGTCGCGCGCGAGGAGATCCCCGGGCTCCTCGTCGACCTCGGCGGCCCGGCGGTCGAGCGCGCGCTGATCCCGGCCTGGCAGCACGACACGCTCCTCACGCTCAAGGTCCGCGCGCTCGGGCAGGAGGCCCGGCTCGAGCGGCGGAAGTACGGGCCGCGCTCGCGGCCCGCCCCGTGACCGCGGTCCTGGGCGTCTACACGGGCCACGACCCGGCCGCGTGCCTGCTCCGCGACGGGCGGCTCGAGGTCGCGATCGAGGAGGAGCGGCTCACCCGCGTCAAGCACGGCCTGCCGCGCGCCGTGCGCGACCTGTGGCCGCGCTTCGGCGGGCGCTTCGGCTACTTCCCCTGGGCGTCGCTCGCCTACTGCCTCGACGCCGCCGGGCTCGGGATCGACGACCTCGACGCGCTCGTGCTCCCCGAGGACGCGCGCGCCTGCGACATGGCCGCGCTCCTCCCCGTCCGCGACCGGGCGCGCGTGCTCGTCTCGGACGCGCCGGCGGGCGGCGCGCACCACCACCGCCACGCGCTCTCGGCCTTCCTCGCCAGCCCCTTCGAGCGCGCGGCCGCGCTCGTCGTCGACGGCGACGGCACGGTCACGGCCGCCGGCTACGAGGCCGAGTCGGGCTTCCTGTTCGCGGACCGGCGCTCGTTCGGGCGCGAGGTGTTCAAGAACCGCTACCCGGCGGGCGGCCTGCGGCGCGGGCTCGGCTGGCTCTACGAGTACGCGAGCGCGATCCTCGGGTTCGTGGCCGAGCGGATCGGCTACCTGGGCGAGCCGGGCAAGACCATGGGCCTCGCCCCCTACGGCGGCCCCTCGGACGAGCTCGCGGCGCCCTGGGTCCGCCGCGACGGGTTCGCGCTCGACTTCGCCGGGTTCCACGCCTGGCTCGAGGCGACGGGCAACGTGAAGCGCCTGCGGTTCGACGCGCGCGACCGGGCCCTCGTGCAGGCCGAGGCCGCGCTCCCGCGCGCCGCCATGGACCTGGCCTGGAAGGCGCAGCGCGAGCTCGAGGACGCGCTCGTCGGCCTCGCGCGCGAGCTGCGCCGCGCGACGGGCGCCGACGCGCTGTGCCTCGCGGGCGGCGTCGCGCTCAACTCGGTCGCGAACGCGCGGATCGCGGCCGAGGCCGGGTTCGCGCGCGTGTTCGTGCAGCCGGCCGCCCACGACGCGGGGCAGGCGCTCGGGCTCGCCTACGAGGGGCACCTCCGGCTCGGGCAGGCCGGGCGCGCCGTGCCCGCGCTCGCCCCCATGCGCACCGCCGCGCTCGGCCGGACCTACGGCGACGACGCGGTCGACGAGCTCCTGCGGCGGGCGGGGCTCACGGCGACGACGTTCGCGGACGACGCCGCGCTCGCCGACGACGCCGCGGCGGAGCTCGCGCGCGGGCGGCTCGTGGGCTGGTTCCAAGGCGGGAGCGAGGTCGGCCCGCGCGCGCTCGGGCACCGGAGCATCCTGGCCTGCCCGCGCGACCCCGGCATGAAGGACCGGCTCAACGCGCGCGTGAAGTTCCGCGAGGCGTTCCGCCCGTTCGCGCCGAGCGTGCTCGTCGAGCGCGCGGCCGAGGTGTTCGAGCTCGAGGGCGAGAGCCCCTACATGCTCCTCGTCGTCCCGGTCCGCGAGGCCTGGCGCGCGCGCGTGCCCGCGATCACGCACGTCGACGGGACGGCCCGGGTCCAGACCGTCGCGGCGGCCGACGAGCCGCTCTACCACGCGCTGATCGCGGCCTTCGCCCGGCGCACCGACGTGCCGCTCGTGCTCGACACGTCGTTCAACCTGCGCGGCATGCCGATCGTCGAGGAGCCGCGCGACGCGCTCGGCTGCTTCCTCGCGACCGAGCTCGACGCGCTCTACCTCGGGCGCCGCAAGCTCGTGCAGCCCGAGCCCGGGCGGCTCGTGCCCGTGGTCGCGCCGGGCTGGCGGCTCGTCGTCTCGAACACGCTCGCCTGGTCGGGGCCGACGCTCGCGGCCCGCTGGGAGCACGGCGAGGGCGACGAGGCGCGCGTGGTCGACGTGCGGCCCGTGCCCGAGCTGATCGCGCTGTGCGGGCTCCTCGACGGGCGGCGGACCCTCGCGCAGGCCGCGCGCGAGGCGCTCGGCGCGCCGCCCCCGCCCGAGGTGCTCGGCGCGCTCCACGCCTTCGTGCGGCTCATGCTCCGCTCGGGGCCGCTCGCGCTGCGTGTGGGCGAGCTCGAGCTCGCGGCGCGGTAGCGGGCCCCGGGGCCGCTGCCGCGCCAGGCTCCGGGTGGGTGTCGCGGCGCCCACGAGAACGCGCGCGACGGGGCCGGCGCGCGCCGGCCCCGTCGGGGCGAGTCGACGTGTGGGGCGGGCTCGTTGCCCGCGCCCGGCTCAGCGCCGCTGCTGGCCCCGGGGCGCGGCCTGCTGGCCGCTCGTGCTCGGGCTGGTCTGCTGGCCGCCGGTCGGCTCGCCGAGCGCGCCGACCGGTCCGCCCTGGCCGCCGGCCGGGCTGGTCTGCTGGCCGTTCGTGCTCGGGCTGGTCTGGTCGAGCGGGCGGTCCTGCTGGCCGTTCGCGCCGTCGACGTTCGTGCTGCCCGCCTGGTTCGAGCCCGCCTGGTTCGCGGCGGTGCCGGGGCGGACCTGCTGGGCGCCGGTGTTCGGCCCGGCCTGGTCGCCCGCGGCGCCGGCCTGCTCGAGCCCGCCGACGAGGCCCTGCCCGTCCGGCGCGCCGCCGAGCGACTGGTCCCGCGGCCCGGCCCGGCCCTGGTTCGTCTGGTTCGAGGCCGACGCCTGCTGCGGCTTGCTCGCCTCCTCGAGGACGCGCGCCGGGAGCTCGATCGCGATCGAGTCGACCTCGCAGGGCTGGCGGAGCGCCTTGCCGAGCACGACGAACATGCCGGGGACCTCGCGCGACGGCACGTAGATGTAGGCGAGGTCCGCGATCACCTGCTCGGGCTCGGCGCCCTGGCGGAGCTGCCAGTCGAACGGCGTCTCGAAGGCGTTCGGCCCGCGCGTCGCCTGGCCGAGCTTCCGCGCCGAGAGCTTGAGCTCCGACTGCGTCGGGTCGGCGTCCCACGGCAAGACCTGCACGGACTCGACGCGGTAGAGCGTCGGCTTGCTGTCGCCCATGTGGCTGATCCAGTCGACGAACAGGGAGCCGGGCGCGAGCACCTTCGCGGCCTTCTGCGCGGCCTTCGGCTCGATGATCTGGAGCTGATCGGCCTGGGCGGCAGGGGCGAGCATCGCGAGCGCGAGGGCCGCGACGAGGAACGACTCGGGACGGGTCATCGGGGGGCCTTTCGTTGGGCGCGCGCCGGAGCGCCGCGCGAGTTGATGGGCTCCGAGCAAGGGCCTTGCCAGCCGGAAGTCTTGCACGCGCAAAGCGAGTCACCCTGGCTGTCGGATTCGCGCCGGCAGGCGGCGCGGACGCGAGACGCAACGTACGGGTGCGTCGCAGGTCACCGGCCGCGCGAGGGGGCACAGGGCGACCGCGAGGCGCATGGGGGCGAGCGCCGCCCCGTCCGCACCCGCGAGCCCGCCGGGCGCCGCGACGGGACGGGCCGCCCACGCGGCGCTCGACCCGCGCCCGACCGACGCTCCGCCGGCCGGTCAGCCGGTCGAGGTCCTCCCCTGTCCCTCGAGGAGGCCGTCGCGGGGCGACGACGGGGGCCCGAGGGCTCCCCCGGGCCCCGGTCGCGGCGCCCGCGTGGTATCGGTGGAGCCCGTGACCCCCGTGATCCCGTCGCCCCGCCTCTGGCGCGAGGAGCTCGACAGCCCGGCGAACGCCTACGTGCGCCGCTGGATGCGGCACTTCCCCGCGCTGCGCGCCACCGCGATCGAGGCCTGGGCCGACGACCTGAGCGACGCCACGCCGCCCACGCTCGTGCTCCCGCTCGACGAGGACCAGCGCGACCTGCTCCTCGACGAGCACTGGCGGCGCGCGCGCGGCCGGCCGGGGGCCGACGCCGCGGGGTTCGACGGCCTGATCGACGCGCTCGACGCGCTCGTGATCGAGGCGCAGGCCCTCTCGGAGACCGGCGCCGCGTTCGTGCGGACGGGGGCGCGCGCGCCGCTCGACAGCCCGACGTTCCGCGCCGAGGGCCGGCAGGTCGACTGCGGGACCGAGGCGCTCGAGGTGCTGCTCGAGAGCGAGCGCGTGTTCGAGGACCTGTGCCTCGCGCAGGAGTGCGGCCACGCGCCCGCGGTCGTGGTCCGCCCCTGGCTCGAGCTCCCGCCCTGGTCCGAGCTGCGCGCGTTCATCCGCGGGCGCCGCGTCGTCGGCCTCAGCCAGCGCGACCCGGCCGCGCGCATCCCCGGCCTCGCCGAGCGGAAGGGCGAGCTCGAGCGGCGCGCGCTCCGCCGGCTGGGCGAGCTGGCCCCGAGCTGGCCGCTCGACGACCTCGTGGTCGACCTGTGCGAGGTCGAGGGCGCGCTCGTCGTGCTCGACCTCCACCCGCTCCTGCCCTGGACCGGGGCCGCGCTGTTCGACTGGGACGCCGACCGGTTCGACCGCTTCGAGTTCCGGACCCTCTGACCCTGCCGCGGGCCCGTGCGCGGGGCCGGCGGTAGGATCCCCGCCCCTCGGGCCGCCCGCGCCCGCCGGAGGTCGCCATGCGCTCGCCCCGCCTCGCCCTCGCCCTCGCCCTCGTCGCGCTCGCGCCGGCGACCGCCCAGGAGCCGGCCCCGGCCCGCCCCGCCGAGCCCTGGGTCAAGGACCCGCGGAAGCTCACGGACGACAGCCGCGCGGGTGAGGCGTACTTCAGCCCGGACGGCAAGCGGATCCTGTTCCAGGCGATCCGCCCCGAGCACCCGCACTACCAGATCTACGTCATGGACGCGGACGGGGCGAACCGGCGGCTCGTGAGCACGGGCAAGGGCAAGACGACCTGCGCGTTCTTCGACCCGCGCGACCCGACCCGGTTCATCTACGCCTCGACGCACCTCGACCCGCGCACGCACGCGCCCGACCCGCCCGAGCGCGGCGCGCGCTACCGCTGGGACTACGACGACGCGTTCGACATCTTCCTCGCGAGCCTCGAGACGGGCGAGGTCCTCGCGCGGCTGACCGACGCGCCTGGCTACGACGCCGAGTGCGCGTTCTCGCCCGACGGGGCGCGGATCGTGTTCACCTCGACGCGCGGGGGCGGCGACCCGGACATCTGGCACATGAACGCGGACGGCAGCGACCAGCGCCCGCTCGTCCAGGCGAAGGGCCAGGACGGCGGGCCGTTCTTCGCGCCCGACGGGCGGACCGTGCTCTACCGCGCCTCGCGCGAGCGCGAGGACGTCATGCACGCCTACCTGCTCCGGCCGGGCGAGGCGGCGCAGGTCCAGCTCACGCGCGCGCCGCGCGTGAACTGGGCGCCCTACTTCCACCCGGGCGGGCGGCACGTCGTCTACGCCGCGAACGTGGGCGGACACCGGACGTTCCAGCTCTTCCTCGTGCTCGCCGACGGCTCCGGCCGCGAGGTCCAGCTCACGCACGACCCGGGCTTCGACGGGCTGCCCACGTTCAGCCCCGACGGGAAGCGGCTGCTCTGGACCTCGACGCGCCACGGCGGCGCGCCGCAGGTCTACGTCGCCGACTTCGTCATGCCGCCCGACGACGCGTTCCGCGTCCCCGACCCGACGGCCGCGCCGCCGGCCGAGCGCCCGGGCGGCGAGCGCCGCCCGGCCCAGGGCGAGGGCGGCGAGCGGGGCGCCCGCCCGACCCAGGGGGGCGGCGAGCGAGGCGCGCACGGAG
>JANJTH010000163.1 GCA_024711205.1 Planctomycetota bacterium
ACGCGGCGGCGGTCGCCGCCGCGGTCGACGCGCTCGACGCCGTCCACGCGCCCCTGGGCGGCGCGCTCGTGCTGCGCGCCGCGCTGCTCGCGCTCGACGCGGCGGCGGCCGGGCCCGTCGTCGGCGCGCTCCTCCGGGGGGCCGCGGCGCCCGAGGATCTCGCGCTCCTGCCCGACCTCGTGACGGCGCCCCCCGCCGACGCGCTCGCCCCGCTCGACGCCTTCGTGGCCGGCCTGGGCGACGCGAAGCAGCTCCCCTACCGCCTCGCGCAGGGGGCGCTCCGCGACGAGCGCCTCGGCGCCTGGGTGCTCGGAACCGCGGCCGTGCAGCGCGCGCACCGCGTCGACGCGGGCGCCCGCCTCGGCTCGAGCAAGGTCGAGCGGGCGCTCCTCGACGCGCTGGACGGGAAGCCCGAGCCGCCTGGCTTCGCCAACGCGATCACCGAGGGGCTCGGGGACCTGGGCGGCGACGCGGCGGCGGACCGCCTGGCGAAGCTCCTGAGCGAGGGGCAGCACGTCCTCCAGGCCCGGGCGCTCGCGCGGCTCGCGCTGCCCGCGCAGGCCCGCCGGCTCAAGAAGGTCGTCGAGACGACCGCGGACGGGTACCTGCTCGAGGCCTACGCGCGCGCGCTCGGCGCGGAGGCCGGGGCGTCGCTCGTCAAGCGCACGAAGGACCCCGGCGACCCCGGGCGGCTCGCTGCGACGGCGCAGCTCTACGCGGTCGCCGCGCGCGAGGCGCGGCCGCTCGCCCTCGAGCCGTTCGAGCGGCTCGCCGCCGAGGTGAAGGGCGGCAGCGCGCGCCCGCGGCTGCCCGAGCCCGCCGAGGTGACGGCGCTCGTTCGCTGCGGCGCGCGGGGGGACAAGGGCGACGTGGTCCGCCTCGTCCAGACGCTCGAGTTCACCGAGCGCGACCGGCGGCTGCTCCGCGGGCTGCTCGTCGGGATCGGCCGGCTCGGGGGGAAGGAGCAGGTCGACCTCCTCGCCGGCTACGTCCAGCGCGGCCACACCGAGGTGCACGTCGCGGCGCTCGGGATCGCCATGCTCGGCGCGGGCCCCGAGCACGCCGCGCGCCTGCGGGCGGCGCTCGAGGACGGGGGCAAGCTCCCGACCCGCCCGAAGCCGAACGAGGCCTACGTGGCGGCGGCGCTCGCGATCGTCGACCCCGAGGCGGCGAAGGAGCCGCTGCGCACGTTCGCCGCCGGCACGAGCATGGCCCGCGAGGTCTACGTCCCGATCGCCCTCGGCCTGACGCTGTGCGGGGAGGGCGAGCCGCTCGCGACGCTCGCGGCCCACGAGACGGCCGAGGTGCGCGCGGCCGTGGCGCTCGGGATCGGCTGGGCCGCGCTCGTGCACCAGGTCCCGCCGCCCGCCCCCGCGGCGCTCGAGGCGCTGCGCTGGGACGCCTCCCCGCTCGTGCGGGCCGAGGCCGCGGCCGCGCGCGCGCTGTTCGCGGCGGAGGGGGCGCTGCTCGACGTCGCGCGCGCGCTCACGCTCCCCGAGGCGCTCCTCGACGCGCCGCGACCGGAGTATCCGCTCGCGGTCGCGCTCGGGCTCGAGCTGCCGACGCTGCGGGCGAGCCTGTGGGACGCCGCGCGCGTCCGCGGGGCGAAGCCCGCCGCGGACTGGCGCCCGGGGCTCGGCCGCGCGCGCGAGCGCGAGCTCGTCCGCGCGCTCCGCAAGGGGCTGTAACGGCCCTCCTCCGCCGCCCCCAGGGCGAGGCGCGCCGCCCAGGTCGGCGCGCGCCGGCCCCGGGGCCCCGGCTCGCCGCGGCTCCGGCGCGAGCGTTGGCCGGGCCCGGGTCGTGAGTAGACTGAGCCCGCCATGCGACTGCACCGGTACCTCAAGCAGGACATGATCGACCTCGCGTTCGACCCGCTGGCCGCGCCGGCGACGACGGCGGAGGACCCACGGTTCGCGTCCGCGCCCGCCGAGGAGGAGGACGAGGGCGGCGGCGAGGACGAGGAGCCGACGCGGCGCGAGCTCTGGGACCAGAAGGTGCGGATCCTCGAGGGGCTCGTGGGGCTGCTCGACCGGAGCGGGCGCGTCACGAACCCCCGCAAGTGCCTGGTCGACCTCCGGAACCGCGAGGCGAAGGCGAGCACGGCGCTCGGGCGCGGGATCGCGATCCCCCACGTGCGGACGCCCCAGGCCAAGGGGTTCGTGCTCGCGGTCGCCGTCGCGCCCGAGCCGGGGCTGTGGTTCGACGCGATCGACGAGGAGCCCGTCCGGCTGTTCCTCCCCATGATCGCGCCGTCCCACGACGACCGGTACTACCTCAAGGTCGAGCGCGCCCTCGCGGCCGCCTTCGCGGACGAGGACGACCCGCTCCGGGACCAGCTCCTCGAGGCCGCCTCGCCCGGCGAGGTGATCAAGCTCCTGGCCGACCGGCTCGACTGACCTCGCCCGTCCATGGGCTTGACGCAGCGCGTCGCCTGCGCGTCAGCCCGGCGCGAAACCCGTCCCCGGGGATCGCGTTACCCTTGCACGTCCCAGCCGGGCCCGAGCCGCACGCTCGAGGGAGCCGCCCATGCCGAACGCACGCCGCCTGACCGCCGCCGGGGTCGCCTTCGCGGGGGCAGCCCTCGCAGGCGCCCTCGCCGGCCCGCGCGCGAACGCCGCCCCGAACGACCCGGACGGGACGAAGGCGTCGCCCCCGGCCCCGGTCGAGGTCGCGCGCGCGGTCGACGCCCTCATGGCGGAGGGCTGGAAGGCGGCGGGCGTCGAGCCGCGCGAGCGCGCGAGCGACGCCGAGCTCTTCCGTCGGCTCCACCTCGACGCGACCGGGTCGATCCCCGACGAGGACGCGGTCCGCGGCTTCCTCGACAGCAAGTCGCCGAAGAAGTGGGAGACGGCCGTTCGCGCGGCGCTCCTCTCGAGCGGCTACGCGCGCTCCATGGGCCTCCGCTGGGGCTCGGTCCTCGTCGGGCGCGAGTACCTCCTCCGCACGCTCCAGTACCGGCGCGCCGAGCAGATGGTCCAGGCGCTCCAGGGCGGCATGCGCGAGGGGCAGACCGACGGCTACGCGGAGAGCGACGGCCCCGTGCCCCCGCTCGTCGCCTGGCTCGAGGAGCGGCTCGCCCGCAACGCGCCGTGGGACGAGGTCGCGCGCGACCTGATCTCGGCGTCGGGCCCCGCCGACGAGAACTACGCGACGCACTTCATGCTCCGCTACGTGCGCGACGGGAAGGCCGAGGAGCTCGCGGGCGCGACGGCGCGCGTGTTCCAGGGGATCCAGATCCAGTGCGCGCAGTGCCACGACCACCCCTACACGGCCTGGACGCAGGCCGACTTCTACGGCGTCGCCGCCTTCTACGCCCGGACCGCCGCGCGCCGCGAGCCGCCGCCGCCGGACTCGAAGCGCAAGCAGGGGCCGTACGTCGTCTTCGACCGCGGCGCCGGGCAGATCCGGATCCCCGCGCCGCCCGGCGAGCAGGGCCGCCTGATCCTGCCCCGCTACCTCACGGGCGACGTGGTCCCGCCGGGCGCCGCCGTCGACCGCCGCGCCGAGCTCGGCCGCCTCGTCACGGGCGAGAAGAACCCGTACTTCGCCCGGGCGACGGTGAACCGGGTCTGGTCGTACTTCTTCGGCCGCGGGCTCGTCTCGCCCGTCGACGACCTCGAGTCGACCGAGAGCCTGCACCCGAAGGTCCTCGAGCACCTCGCGGCGGACTTCCGCGCGAGCGGCCACGACCTGCGCCGCCTGAGCGAGGTGATCCTGCTCACGCGGGCCTACCAGCTCACGTCGGCGGGCCCCGAGCGCGGCCGCGAGCCCGAGGTCGCCGCGTTCGCGCGGGCGCCGCTGCGCGGGCTCTCGGCGGAGCAGCTCTTCGACTCGATCCTGACCGCGACCGGCGCCGAGGACATCCGCACCGACGACCGCCGGGCCCGCGCCCGGATCGAGCGCACGAAGTTCGCGCTCCTGCGGACCTTCCTCCAGACGTTCGGCGACGACGAGGGCGAGGAGGCGGTCGACGAGGGCACGATCCCCCAGGCGCTCCTCATGCTCAACGGGCCGCTCACGAACGACGCGATCCGGCCCCGCCCGGGCCACCCGGTCTATGACCGCCTGTTCCGCATGAAGGACGCCGACGCGCGGATCGACACGATCTACCTGCGCGCGCTCGGCCGGCTGCCGTCGCCCTCCGAGCGCGCGACCGTGACCGCGGCCCTCGAGGCGGACGCGGCCAAGGGCCCGCTCGGGCAGGCGCAGGCCTACGCGGACGTGTTCTGGTCGCTCCTCAACTCGAGCGAGTTCGTCTTCAATCATTAGGAGACGGGGGCTCCGAGGGGCACCCTCCGGGCGCCCCTCGGAGCCCCCGTCTCCTCGTAGGGTTCGGTTGGGTAGAGGGCCCGCGGGGGCGTGAGGCCCTGCGGGTTGGACCGGGACCGAGAGGGGAGGGCCGATGAAGAGCGATTGCCACGGCTGCGACGGGGCGGGGCACGTGAACCGGCGGGGGTTCCTGGGGCTGTCGCTGGGGTCGGCGCTCGGGCTCGCGCTCGGCGGGCCGCGGCTGGCCTGGGCCGACGGGACGCCGGCCGGGCTCGCGGGCTTCGGGCAGGCGAAGGCGTGCATCGTGCTCTGGCTCGCGGGCGGGCCGAGCCACCTCGACACGTTCGACCCGAAGCCGGGGACGGCCACGGGCGGCCCGGTGAAGGCGATCGACACCTCGGCCCGGGGGGTGAAGCTGTCGGAGTACCTGCCCCAGCTCGCGGGGCAGATGCACGACGTCGCGCTCGTCCGCTCCATGTCGACGAAGGAGGGCAACCACCAGCGCGCGCGCTACTACCTGCACACGGGCTACGTCCCGAGCGGGACGGTGGCGCACCCCGACCTGGGCGCCCTGATCTGCCAGCAGAAGGCCGAGGCGGGCTTCGACCTCCCGAGCTACGTCTCGATCGGCGGCGCGACCGTGGGCCCGGGCTTCCTGGGCGTGTCGCTCGCGCCGCTCCAGGTCACGAACCCCGACAAGCCGGTCGACAACCTGGCGCTCCCGGGCGGCGTCGACGACGCGCGCTTCCAGCGCCGGCAGGCGCTCCGGGCCGCGCTGTCGCAGGAGTTCGCCGGGTCGCGCGCGGGCGCCGAGACCGCCGGGCACGAGGCGGTCTACGCGAAGGCCGACACGCTCATGCACTCGCCGCGCGCGAAGGCCTTCGACCTCACGCAGGAGCCGGACGCGCTGCGCGACGCCTACGGGCGGGGGAAGTTCGGCCAGGGCGTGCTCATGGCCCGCCGGCTCGTCGAGGAGGGCGTCAAGGTCGTCGAGGTCCAGCTCGGCGGCTGGGACACGCACCAGGACAACTTCAACCGGGTGAAGGCCCTCTGCGGGCAGCTCGACCCCGCGTTCGCGACGCTCGTCCGCGACCTCCGCGAGCGCGACCTCCTGAAGTCGACGCTCGTCGTGTGCATGGGCGAGTTCGGCCGGACGCCGCGGATCAACCCGAACGAGGGCCGCGACCACTTCGCGCGCGCCTGGAGCCTGGCGCTCGCCGGCGGCCCGGTCCGGGGCGGGCGCGTCGTGGGCGAGACGTCCGCCGACGGGACGGAGGTCGCCAAGCGCCCGGTCGGCGCGCCCGAGCTCGTGTCGTCGATCTTCCACGCCATGGGCGTCGACCGCGCGCACACGAACTACACGAAGGGCGGGCGCCCGCTCACGGCGGTCGACCAGGAGGCGGCCCCGATCGCCGAGCTGTTCGCGTAGCCTCCGCCGCCTCGAACGCGGCGAAGTCGCCCGCCTCCTCGCGCGGCCAGCGCGTGCGCGCGGGGACGGCGGCGTCGTAGCGGCGGAACCGCGCGACGAGCGCGGCCGGGTCCGCGTCGAGGGCCGCGCGGAGCGCGGGCGCGCCCGCGAGCAGGCGCTCGAAGCGGAGCTTCTTCACGAGGAGCCCCGCGAGCCGCAGCCCGTCCGGGTCGGCCTCCGCGAGCGCGGCGCGCGCCGCGGCGGCGAGCCGGGCGCCGTCGGCGCTCGCCTGGGCTCCGGCCAGCGCCCCGGCC
>JANJTH010000171.1 GCA_024711205.1 Planctomycetota bacterium
CGCCGGGGCGCGGGCGCCCCGCCGCGCGCCGGCGGCCCGGCGCGGGGCCACCCGGCACCGGGCCGAGGCGCGCTAGAATCCGCGCCTCGACGCCCTCGGCGCCCCGCCGATCCGCGCGCGCCGACCCGGGAGGCAAGAGGCCATGGCCGAGCTCGAACGCAGCGACCGCGAGGCGGTCGAGCGCCTGCAGGACGCCCACCGCAAGATCAAGGCGGAGCTCGGGCGCGTGATCGTCGGGCAGGAGCAGGTCATGGACGAGCTGCTCGTGGCGATCTTCGCGCGCGGGCACTGCATCCTCGAGGGCGTCCCCGGCCTCGCCAAGACGCTCCTCGTCTCGACGCTCGCGCGCGTCATGTCCCTCCAGTTCCGCAGGATCCAGTTCACGCCCGACCTCATGCCGTCGGACATCACCGGCACCGAGGTGATCCAGGAGAACAAGACGACCGGGGAGCGCGAGCTGCGGTTCATTCCGGGCCCGGTGTTCGCGAACTTCCTGCTCGCCGACGAGATCAACCGCACGCCGCCCAAGACGCAGGCGGCGCTGCTCGAGGCCATGCAGGAGCGGCAGGTCACGGTCGGCGGGCGCAAGCACCCGCTCGAGGCGCCGTTCTTCGTGCTCGCGACCCAGAACCCGATCGAGCAGGAGGGGACCTACCCGCTCCCCGAGGCGCAGCAGGACCGGTTCATGTTCAAGGTCCTCGTCGGCTACCCCGAGCGCGCCGACGAGCGGCGGATCGTGCTCGAGACGACCGACGACCGCGCGGTCGACCTCGCGCCGGTGCTCGACGGGGCGCAGATCCTCGAGCTCCAGCAGATCGTGCGCCGCGTCCCGGTCGCGCCGGCCGTCGTCGACCACGCGCTCGACCTCGTGCGCAAGACGCGCGTGCGCGGCGCCGACCCGGTGCCCGACTTCGTGAAGCGCTGGGTGACCTGGGGCGCGGGCCCGCGCGCCTCGCAGTACCTCGTGCTCGGCGCGAAGGCCCGGGCCGTGCTCGCCGGGCGGTTCCACGTCTCCATGGACGACGTGCGCGCGGTCGCGAAGCCGGTGCTGCGGCACCGGGTCGCGCTCGGGTTCGCGGCCGAGGCCGACGGCGTGACGACCGACCGCGTGATCGAGCGCCTGCTCGAGGACACGCCGCCGGGCGACGGCCCGCTCCGGCGCGACGCGGCCGTCGCGCCGGCGTTCGCGGGCTAGGCCCGCGGGCCGCGCGCGCAGGTGGCGGACGGCCGGGCGCTCCTCCCCGACGACGTGCGCGAGCGGATCGCGCGCCTCGAGGTCTCCGCGTACGGGCTCGTCGAGGGCGCGATCGCTGGGCTCCACCGCTCGCCCTACCACGGGTTCTCGGTCGAGTTCGCGCAGCACCGCGAGTACACGTGGGGCGACGAGCTCAAGCACGTCGACTGGAAGGTCTTCGCCCGGACCGACCGCTACTACGTCAAGCAGTACGAGGAGGAGACGAACCTCCAGGCGACCGTGCTGCTCGACGCCTCGGCCTCCATGCTCTACCGCGGGTCGCGCGCGAGCGCGAGCAAGTACGAGTACGGCGCGACCGTCGCGGCCGCGCTCGCCCACGTCGTGCTCCGCCAGCAGGACCAGGCCGGGCTCGTGCTGTTCGGCGACCGGACGCTCACGCGCCTCCCGCCGAGCGCGCACCCGGCCCAGCTCCGGCGCATGCTCGAGGCCATGGCCGGGGTCACGCCGGCGGGCGAGAGCGGCCGCCCGCCCGTGCTCCACGAGGTCGCCGAGGAGCTCCCGCGCCGCGGGCTCGTGGTCGTCGTCTCGGACCTCCTGTTCCCGCCCGAGGCGCTCGTGGACGGCGTGCGCCACCTGCGGCACCGCGGGCACGAGGTCGTCGTGCTCCACGTGCTCGACCCCGACGAGGTCGACTTCCCGTTCGACGACGTGACGCGGTTCGAGGGCCTCGAGGTCGAGAGCCGGCTCCTCGTCGACCCGCGCGCGCTCCGCGACGCCTACCTGGAGGGGCTCGGGGCCCACCTGCGCGCGGTCGAGGAGGGCTGCAGCACGGCGCGCGCGGACTACGCGCGGCTCGACACGCGGACCCCGGTCGCGACGGCGCTCCCGCGCTGGCTCAACCACCGCGCGCGCCGCCGGGGGCGCCCGCAGTGAGCCTCGTCCACCCGCTGCTCGCGTGGGGCCTCGGCCTCGTGGGCGTGCCGATCCTGATCCACCTGCTCGCGCGGCGGCGGTTCCAGGTCGTGCGCTGGGCGGCCATGGACCTCCTGCTCCAGGCCCACAAGCACAACCGGCGGCGGATCCGGCTCGAGCACCTGCTCGTGCTCCTGCTCCGCTGCCTCGCGGTCGCGCTCGTGGTCCTCGCGGTGGCCCGCCCGGTCTCGACCTCGGGCGCGCTCGCGCTCCTGCCGGGCGCGGGCGAGGCGATCGAGCGCGTCGTGCTCCTCGACGACTCGGGGTCCATGGGGCACCGGACCGGGCGCACGCGCGCCTGGGACCGCGCGCGCGACGCCGTCCGCCGGCTCGCCGACGACCTGCGCCGCGACCGGCCCGGCGACCCGCTCACGCTCGTGCGCGCGTCGCGGCCCGACGTGCCCGACCTCTACCTGACGCCGGCCGGCAACGAGCGCGTCGACGCGGCGCTGCGCGCGCTCGAGCAGCAGGGGCCCACGGCGCTCTCGCTCGACGCGCCGCGGCTCGTGGGCGAGGCCGTCCGGCGCATGCAGGCCGAGAAGGACGCGCCCGGGCGGCGCGTCCTCTACGTGGTCACCGACCTGCGCCGCGGGGACTGGCTGGGCGCCGACGGGCAGGTCCCGCGCGCGGTCGCCGCCGCGCTGCGCGCGGCCCCGCCGGAGACGCGCGCGCTGTTCGCGGACGCGGGCGGCGACGACGCGGCGAACCTGAGCCTCACGGCGCTCGAGGCGGCCGAGCCGCTCGTGACGGCCGGCGTCCCGGTCGAGCTCGTCGTCCGGCTCGCGAACCGCGGCGCCGCGCCCGTGTTCGACGTGCCGCTCGTGCTCGAGGCGGGCGAGGCCCGCGTGCCGCTCCCGCCGGTCGCGCGCGTCGACGCGCGCGCGGAGGTCGAGGTCCGCCACCCGTTCACGTTCCCCGCGGCGGGCTCGCGCGCGGTCGTCGTGCGCTGCCCCGAGGACGCGCTCCCGCTCGACGACGCGCGCGCGCTCGCGCTCGAGGTCCGCGACGTCGTGCGCACGCTCCTCGTCGACGGGGCGCCGGGCCTGGGCCCGCTCGACGGCGAGGCCGGCATGCTCCGCATGGCGCTCGCGCCCGGCGGCGAGCTGCAGACGGGGGTCGACGCGGCCGTCGTCGGGCCGGACGCGCTGCGCGAGGTCGAGCTCGCGCCCTTCCAGGCCGTGATCGCCTGCGACCTCGAGGCCTGGCCCGACGCGCGCGCGGGCGAGCTCGCGCGCTGGGTCGAGCGCGGGGGCGGGCTCGCCCTGTTCCTGGGCGACCGGACCGACGCCGCCGCCTGGGCGCGCGCGCTCGGGCCGGGCTCGGCGGCCGGCGGCGCGGGCGGGCTGCTCCCGGTCGGGATCGGCCGGCGCGAGGTCCTGCCGGCCGGCGCCGGGGGGGGCGACGGCGGCGGGCGCGGGCTCCTCGCGCCCGAGGCCGCGCACCCGCTCGTGTCCGTGTTCCTGGGCGAGCGCAACCCGTTCCTCGCGCGCGTGCGCGCGCGGGCCTGGTTCGCGCTCGCGCCCGCGCCCGAGGCGACGGTCGTGCTGCGGCTCGACGACGCCGAGCGGACGCCGTTCGTGGTCGAGCGGACGGTCGGGCTCGGGCGCGTCGTCGTGCTCAACACCTCGGCCGACCTCGAGGCCTCGAGCTGGGCGCGCGACCCGTCGTTCCCGGTCACGGCGCACGAGCTCGTGCGTCGGCTCACGCCGCCGTCCGCGGCCGGGCGGAACCTCGCCGCGGGCGCCCCGATCGTGCGCCGGATCAACCCGGCCCGGGTCGCGCCGCAGGCCCAGCTCGAGCGCCCGGCGCCCGCGGGGGGCGCGCCCGCCCCCCCCCCC
>JANJTH010000022.1 GCA_024711205.1 Planctomycetota bacterium
GGGGCGGCGCGCGAGGCGGCGGGCCTTGGCGGCGGCGCGGTCGGCGAGGCGGCGCGCGACCTCGCGGCCGAGCCCCCGCTCGCCCCAGGCCTCGAGCTCGCGCGCGAGGACCATGTCGCCGCCGGCCTCGAGGTAGGCGCGGAAGGCGCGCAGGCGGTCGGTGCGCGTCGCGGCCGCGGGCAGGTCGGCGAGCTGCGTGAGGGCGCGCAGGCGCGCCGGGCGCGTGAGCGTGCTCGCGCGCACCTCGTCGAGGTCGACGACCCACACGTCCCACCCGTCGCGCCCGTCGCCGGGCCCGCGCGGGCGCACGAGCAGGTTCTGCACGGCGAGGTCGCGGTGCTCGAGCCCGAGCGCGTGGAGGCGCCCGACGACGGCGCCCACGTCGCGCGCGAGCCGGCGGCGCGGCGCCGGCGCGAGCGCGCGCTGCTCGAGCAGGACGTGGATCATGGACGGGCGGGCGATCCGCTCCATGAGGAGGGTCGCGCGCCAGGGGAGCAGGAGGCGCCGCTCGAGGACGAGCGCGAGGTGGCGGGGCGTCGGCACGTCGCGGACCTCGCAGGCGCGGGCCGCCTTCCAGGCGCGCAGCGGGAGCGGCTCGCCCAGCCCGGCGAAGCGCGCCCGCCAGGTCGGGAACGGGTAGCGCTTGCGCACGACCTGCGCCTCGAGCGCGGGGTCGCTCGCGCGGCGCCCGGCCAGGAACAGGCGCGCGCGGTCGGGCACGTCGACGACCTCGATCACGGAGCGCCCGCGCGGGTGCGCGTGGACCGTGGCCGCGGCGGGCGCCGCGACGAGCGCCGCGACGAGCTCGGGGGCGAGGTCGCGCCGGCGCCAGGTCGTGCGGCCCGGCGCCCGGTCGACCGCGTAGCCGGTCGAGTCGACGAGGCAGCGCCGGTCGCGGCTGCGCAGCCGGACCGCCTCGATCCGGGCGGCCGCGGCGCGGAGCGCGCGCGCGAGCGGCTCCGGCGCGCCCAGCCGGCGGTCGGCCCCGGCGTAGCCGCGCGCGAGCCAGACCAGCTCGTCGGCGGCGAACGGGGCGGTGCGCGGCTCGAACAGCCCGAGCGAGTGGGCGACCTTGGCGAGGCGCGCCCGCCGGGCCCGCGCGCCCAGCGCGCCCGCGCGGAGCCGCGCCGAGTGGAGGTCGAGGACGACGAGCGCGACCGGGGCGCCCGGCGGCGCCCCGGCCGGCTCCTGCACGAGCAGGTTGCCGAGGTGGAGGTCGGGATGGTCGGCGCCCGCGTCGAACAGGCGCGCGCAGAGGCGCCCCGCCTCCTCGAGCAGCGCCTGGCGCGCCGCGCCCGCGCCCCGCGGGTCGTCGCGCCAGGCGGCGCGCAGGTCGTCGAGCGCGCGCGTCAGCTCGCGGCAGCCGGGCACCTCGCGCGTCGCGAGGACCGAGGCCGCGAGGAGCCCGCCGCGGCGCGCCTCGCCGAGGAGCACGGGCTCCGGGCAGGCGATCCCGGCCGCGCGCAGCCGGCGCATGGCGCGCTGCTCGCGCCGCGCCGACGAGGCGCGCACGAGCGAGGCCACGCGGTCGAGCGCGCGCACGACCGCGAAGCGCTTGACGAACAGGGCGCCCCCCGGGCCCTCGACGCGCACGACCTGGCGCAGGCGGTTCGCCTTGACGACCTGCGCGCCGGGCAGCGCGGCGAGGTCGCCCGCGGCGGGGGCGAGCGCGTCCTTGACCCAGGCGGCGAGCTCGGGCTCGCACCACCAGCGGTGCCCGGCGGCCAGGAACGCGCGGCGCCTCGACATCCCGCGAGCATACCTGGGCGCCGGGCGAGGGCCCGCCGTCGCGCGGCGCGGGCCGGCCCCGCGCCGGCGCCGCCCGCGGTCGCCGGACCGAGCCGCGTCCCCGCGGCCCGAAGGGACCCGCGGACGCGGCGCGACGCCCGGCTATGCTGCCCGGCATGTCGGAGCCCTCGCTCGACCCCGGCCGCGGGCCGCCCCCGGCGCCGCCGACCTTCCAGATCGCCGCGACCGGCGGCGGGGGCGGATCGGCCGCGCTCGCGGGCGACCTGCGCGCGGCGCTGGCCGCGGGCTGGGCGCGGGTGCCGGCGCCGGTGCGCGACCGCTGGCCGCTCCTCCTCGTCCCGCTCGCGCTCGGGCTGTGCCTCCTGTGGTGGCACGAGCCCACGGTCCGGCTCGCCCCGGGCATGCTCGTGGGAGAGGAGCCCCGCCAGGCGCCCGCCGACCCGGCCGACCCCGCCGCGGCGCCGCGGGTGCGCGGGACGCTCACGATCCGGCCGCTCGCCCGCTACGAGCTCGAGGCGCGCGTCCTCTCGAAGGAGCGCTACCGGCGCGGCCCGGAGGCCCGCCTCTCGCCCTACGACCTGGCGCTCGGCTGGCGCGTCATGAGCGACCAGGCCTGGCTCGACGCGATGTCGATCGACCAGGGCGGGCGCTGGTTCCACGTCCGCCCGAAGGCCGACTGGATCGACGAGGACTCCGTCCTGAACAACGCCGCGAACACGCACATCCTGCCGGCCGACGACGGCGTGCTCGCGACGCTCCACCGGGTCCGGCGCGGCGACGTGGTCGACCTCCGGGGATGGCTCGTCGCCGTCGTCGACGAGGCGACCGGCTGGCGCTGGCAGAGCTCGCTCTCGCGGACCGACCGCGGGGGCCACTCCTGCGAGGTCATGTGGCTCGAGGCGATCACGATCACGACGGCGCGGTTCGCCCGGTGAGCGCCGCCGGGGAGCTGGCGGCCGCGGCGCGCCGCACGCCCCTCGCGGGGCCGGACGTCCACGCGCTCGCGGTGCGCGCGGTCGCCGCGGGCGAGGGGGGCGTCGTCGAGGACGCGCTCGACCTCCTGCTCGCGGAGGGCGACCCCGAGTCGGCCGCGGCGCTCCTGCTCGCGCAGGCGAGCCGCGGGCTGCCGGTCGCGCGCGCGCGCCTCGACGCGGTGGCGCCCTACGTCGCGGGCTGGCCGGCGACGCGGGCGCTCGTGGCCGCGTGCGAGCCCGAGCGCGAGGGCCGCGTCGCGCTCCTCGCGGCGCTGGCGGCCGACCGGCGGATCGACATGGAGCGGGCCTGCGAGGCCGCGCTCACGGCGGTGGCCGCGCTCGAGGGGGCGGCGCCGCCGCCCGCGCTCGTCTCCGCGCTGCGGGTGCTCGCGCGCGACGACCTCGACGACGTCGCGGCCGAGCAGGTCGCCTGCTGCGTGCAGGTGCTCGCGGCCGCGGGCGCGCCCGGCAAGGCCGACCTCGAGTGGCTCGCCGAGCCGTGGCTGCGCTACGGGCCGAAGACGTCGACCGCGCGGGCCGCCCTCCTGCGCGCGGCGCGAGACGGGCTCGACGCCCCGGTCCGCAAGGCGCTGCCGCGCGAGGCGCCGGACCGGACCGCGGCCGTGCCGCCCGACGGCGCGGCCGCCCCGAAGGTCGGGCGCAACGACCCGTGCCCGTGCGGGAGCGGGAAGAAGGCGAAGAAGTGCTGCGGGGACAAGGCCCCGGCGGCGACGCCCCCGGAGGCCGCGGAGCCGCGCGACCCGACGGGGCTCGGGCCCGAGGAGCTCGCGGCGCTGCCGCTCGCGACCTTGCTGCGGCTCGACCTGGAGCGCGCCGGGCGCGCGGCGCTCGTCGACGTCGCGCTCGCGCTGGCCGACCACCGGCGGCTCGCGGAGGCCGAGGCGGCGCTCGCGCGCGCGGCCGCGCTGCCGGCCACCGCCCC
>JANJTH010000191.1 GCA_024711205.1 Planctomycetota bacterium
GCCCGCCGCGCCGGCGGGCAAGGCGCCGGCGCCCGCCGCGCCGGGCGGGAAGGGGGCCCGTCCCGCGGCCAAGGGGGGCGGGGCGACCGCCGACAAGCTCGCCGGCCTCGGGGGCGCGCGCCGCCTGCGGCGGTTCGCGGACCTCGGCTGGCGCTGCACGCCGGGCGAGGGGGCCGCCGGGGTCCTCGCCTTCGACCTGGGGGTCGAGGGCCTGTGCGTGACGACGTTCCAGGGCGACCTGAACCGCGCGCAGGACCAGGCGCATCCGACCGCGGTGATCGTCCGCGACCCGCACGCGTTCCGCTCGCTCGAGCGGTTCTCGCTCGACTCCGGCCTGGCGGCCTACGAGCGCTGGCCGAGCGAGCGCGTCCTGCGCGGGATCCACGGCTCGCTCCTGCTCCCCTCGCAGATCGGGCTCGTGGAGTTCCCGGCGGACCACGTGCTCGCGGGCATGCTCGGCAAGCTCACGCACGAGCACAAGAAGGAGCCGCGCGACGTCGTCCTGACGCTGCCCACGTTCCTCCCGAGCGACCGCGACGACCGCCTGCGCGCGGCCGTCGCGCCCTGGAAGAAGGGCGCGTTCAAGGGGGTCCCCTCGGCGATCGCGGCCGCCTACTTCCACCTCGCGCCGGCGCTCGACGGGGTCCCGGCCGCGGGGGACGCCGCCGCGCTCGTCGGCTGGTCGCGCGAGGCGCTCGAGCGCGGGCGCGTGCTCGTGCTCGACTGGGGCGCGTCCGGGCTCCACTACGGGCTCGTCACGGTCAAGCGCGGGTCCCCGACCGAGCTGCGGCTGGTCGCCGCCGGCACGTGGCCCAGCCTCGGCGGGCACCGGCTCACGCTCTCGATCCTGCGCGACCTGAAGCGGCAGCTCGCCGAGCGGGTCCTCGCGGCCGGGCCCTCCGACGCGCTGCTCTCGCGCGCGCTGATCGCGCACGGGGAGGCGCTCGACGGGCGGATCCCCATGCCCCCCGGCTACGAGGAGGCGTTCCGGCGGCTCGAGCGGCTCGGCCCCGGGCCGCTGCCCGACCACGAGGCCGAGGAGCGGCGCCGCCTGCGCAACGTGCTCCTGCCGACCGCCTGGCGGTTCGCGCCCGGCGAGGAGCCGCCCGGCTACGCGCCCTACCGCAAGCTCGCGATCGAGCACTTCAAGGCGCTCTGGCGCGAGGCCGAGCGGCTCAAGCGCCTGCTCCTCTCGGACCCCGACAAGCACCGCGCGCGCAAGGCGATCACCTGGAACGCGGGCCAGCTCGACAGCCCGTTCGTGAGCCACCTCGACGAGCGGCAGCTCCCCTACCCGGTCGAGCAGTTCCTCGGGCGCGTCGAGCGCGGCCTCGCGGGCTGCCTGGGCCACGTCGACCGGCGGCTCGCCGGGCGCGGCGTCGACCGCCCCGTCCACGTCGCGGTGGCCGGCATGCAGGCCTGCACGTCGCTGCTCGGGGCGGCGCTCGCGCGGCGCGCGGGCTCGCCGGACGCGCGCGCGCTCGCGAAGGCGCGCCAGTGCCCGCAGTCGAGCGACCCGCTCGAGCTCAAGAGCGTCGTGAACCGCGGCGCGGCGCTGCTCGCCCGCGACAAGCGGTCGCTCGACTTCGGGGCGATCCCCGACGTGCTGCCGTTCTCGATCCAGATCGCCGACTGCCTCGGCAACGTCGCGATCTTCACGGCCGGGCCGATCGACGAGCTGACCGTGTTCCAGCGGCGGTTCCGGGTCGAGGACGGCATGCCGCAGCTCGAGTTCTACATCTACGAGTCCGAGGACCGCTCGCAGCGCGGGACCTGGGGCGCGATCGACTTCCACAAGCCGTTCGACTTCAGCGAGCGCGACCGCACCTTCGCGGTCGACCCGCGCTACGGCTTCGGCGGCGAGCTCCCGCGCCTGTCCGACCTCAAGGGCGACGACGGGGCCGGGCTCGCGCAGGTGTGCTTCGAGCGGGGGGCCGCGGGGCGGCCGCGCTCGGGGTCGCTCTCGCTGCGCGAGTACGCGCCGCGCGACAGCGACGAGGCGCGCAGGCTGCTCCACTTCCTCGAGCACGGCCTGACGGGCGAGTTCTACCGCAAGGTCTACCTGATCGAGCGCGAGTTCCGGCCGCCGCCCCGCCGGTTCGACTTCGTCTACCAGCGCTACTACCTGTCGCGCAGCCAGGTCCTGCTCGTCGTGCGCGAGTGGTGGGCCCCGGCCGAGGGCAACAAGCTCATGCGCCACAAGACGCTGCACACGTGCCAGGGCACGACGACCGCGAACACGATCCTCGGGGTGGAGTGGGGGAGGACCTAGTGAAGGCGGAGGCCACGGTCCAGGACGAGCTGCAGGACGAGCTCTCCCTGCTCGTCGACCTGCTCAAGCCGGGCGCGCCCGAGGGCTCGGCCGCGCGCGAGCTGCTCAACGGGCTCCAGCGGGACCTGTGGGTCCTCGACCAGGCGGCGCGCGGGCCCGGCGAGGGGGACGACGCGGCGTTCCTGGCACCGTTCCTCGAGCTCGCGGCGGCGAAGCTCGCGCTGATCGCCCGGCTGTTCCCGAAGGAGTCCCGGCCGATCGGCGCGGCGCAGGCGCGCGTCGACGAGCTCCGGGGGCGCAACGAGCTCCTCGCGACGCTGCGGGCCGACGTGGGCCCGGCGCTGCTCGCCGAGGGCGCCCTGCGGCCGGACGCCCGGGCCTTCCTCGAGCGGACCGGCGCGCTCGAGGCGCTGCGCGGGCAGCGCGCGCTGCGCGCACCTGCCGGGGGTGACGGCGGCGCCGCCGCCCCCGCCGAGCTGGCGCTCGCGGGCCGGCTCCTCGAGGGCGTGGGCCTGCATCTCGCGCTCGGCGTCGCCGAGGGCGCCGACGGCGGCGCGGCCGACCAGGCGCTGCGCGCGCTCGCGGCGCGCCTCGAGGGGCTCCTCGACGAGCGCGGCGTCGCGCTCGAGCGCCCGGCCGAGGGCGC